>JAWOIY010000128.1:0-7108 GCA_046484425.1 Desulfobacterales bacterium
TAACTTATGTTCATTGACTTACTGAAATTCCAAATATCAAATCCCAAATATCAAACAAATCCCAATGACCGAAATTCGAATATCCAAACAATGTCGTCTTGGAAGGTTTTGGTCATTGAGTATTTGAATTTGAGATTTATTTGTAATTTGGTGCTTGGAATTTGTATTTTTTGACATAATACTCCAAGGCATAGCCATCTTTCCTATAACTCCCGCGATGCGGGACAGGCTTGGCCCATCGAAGATCCCGCACTGCCGGAGAGGACCCGGCTTTCAACTTCAACTTAGTGTAAACCAAAACCCCCCTGGTACGTCTCTTGTATTAGCAGGTAAAGTAAAAATTTTTGTCTTTAACCCAATAAACGTATGCGGGTAGTCGGTTGGAGACCATACGTGATTGCGTTGACAATACCGAAATGATAAAGGAGAGATCCATGGTAAAACTGAGATTTATCCATTATTTTTATGTGGTTGTGGCATTGACGGCATTTGGACTGGGATTCGGCCAACGGTCGATTTATGCTGCCGGGAAAACAGCCCCGGTGCCGGAGGAAGATGTTCAAGTGCTTGCCTCGGGTCCCATACATGAGGCATTTGCAGAGGCAGTGGCATTGGATCCTGAACCGGGAATCATAGCGCCCAAGGCATCGCCGGCCTACATTGAGGAGATCCCGCCTGAACAGAAACCTGAAGGGGATGTTCAGTGGATTCCCGGATACTGGGCCTGGGATGATGAAAGGAACGACTATATCTGGGTGAGTGGGGTTTGGCGGGTACCGCCGCCGGGTCGACAGTGGGTCCCAGGTTATTGGACCCCTGCAGGACAGGAATATCAGTGGATTTCCGGTTACTGGGCCAGTGTGAAGGAGAAAGAGACGGCATACCTGCCAGAGCCGCCCGAATCGGTAGAAGTCGGACCCAGCAGTTATCCACCTTCGCCGGACTATATCTGGATACCCGGTTGCTGGGTATGGCAATATGGAGGTTATGCCTGGCAGCCCGGCTATTGGGCTGTCGCGCATCCGGACTGGATCTGGGTGCCTTCCCACTATACCTGGACCCCGCGTGGATATATCTTTGTGGGTGGTTACTGGGACTATACGGTCATCCATCGTGGCGTTCTGTTCGCGCCGGTTTTTTTCACGCCGCGGGTGCACTTTGGGTTGACTTTTTTCTTCTCACCAGGCTTTGTGATCGATCTGAACGTTTTTAATGACGCCCTGTTTTTTCGACCCCGGTATTCCCATTATTATTATGGGGATTATTATGCGCCCCGGTATTACAGAAAAGGGATATATCCATGGTTTTCGCTGCATGCGAGACGGGTTGCCTATGATCCCATCTTTGCCCATCAACGTTGGTATCATCGGAACGATCACGAGTGGGAGAACCATTTGCAGAAAAGATTTCGTGAGCGTCGAGAACAGGAAGGATTACGACCGCCCAAGACCTATAACCACCGCACAGAACCTTACAAGGCAGTCAGATTGTCAGGACCCGAACGGCCCGGCTTTGTCATGCCGCTCGACCGTGCCGGGAAAACCACGGCCGGTGCTTATCGCTTCAAACCCTTGAGCGAAAAAGAGCGAAGGGTATTCTCGCAACGGGAGAAAGCGATGCGTACATATCAAAAGGAACGTCAGCATCGAGAGACCCCACGGCAGAATAGGATGGAGGAAAAGGTTTCAAAAAAACCAGCGCCGAACAAAGAAAAATTTTCAAGATCCCCGATCCTGGACAGGTCAAGCCAAAAATCGGGCCGAAGAAACGCTCCGCCCGCTCAGTACAAGGCGCCGAAACCAAACCCCAATGTTGAGCCCCTGCAAAGAAAACATGATTTATCGGGCTCTTGGAACAGTTCTCTGAAGTCGGAAGATAGAGGGCAGAAGCCGGAGATCAGGGGACAGCGGTCAATGGGCAAGTCTCATGAATCAGGGAACGAACGAGGGCCATCGCAGGACCGCATGCAGAAGTCAAATGGCAGACAACAGAGTGGGAATGGCGGATGGCAGAGGTCGATTGAACGATAAAGGTCTTCAATCAATCTTCACATATTTGAATCCATCGATGACGAAATGTTCAATTGCCGTGGAACTTGTTACGCTCATTCTGGCAACATTTACCGGAATAGTGAACCAGTTTTAAAATGGGAACCGGGAAATATCAGCTATGGAAAGCCCCCGCAAATGACAAAAAAGTTTAGTGAATCGTATGATGCCATAATCATAAGATATAGCGTGCCGGCTGGATACCCAATGTCGCCGGATGGAGGCTTTGAACAACTGTTCGCTTATACATTCCCGTCCCGGGATTTCTTTCGCCGAGATCAATGACCATTCCCTTTTCATATGATTTGTCTTTACTCTGAATCAGCAGTTGTACCTTCGGTCTGGTCTGGTCACCGCCATTATGAGAGTGAAGCACCAATCCCATTTCACCGCTGTCGAGCTTCAGAAGCGTTCCAACAGGATACACGCCCAGCATGTTGACAAATACTTTAAGCAGTGAAGGGTCATAATACTTTCCCGAGTCGGACAGCATATAGCCCAGGGCCTGATCCGGACTCATGGATGTCGGACGATAGATTCGGGGGGATGTAATGGCGTCGAAGACGTCCACAATCGTCAAAATCCGTCCGAACAAACTGATGGGCCGCTTCTTGTCGATTGATGGATATCCTGAATAATCGTAACGTATATGATGCTCAAACGGGGAAATTAAGAGATGAGCCTTATGGTATTTTTCGGTTTTCAGTCTCAGTATCAGCATGGCGCTGGTCATGGAATGCTTTTTTATTTCTTCATAATCGGAATCATCCAACTTCCCTTTTTTGTTCAGGATGTCCTTGGGGATTTCTATTTTTCCCAAATCGTGAAACAGTCCGCATAACCCCAGGCGCTCAAGGGTTGTTCGCTTCATGCCGATCTTTTTGCCCAGTGTCATTGCCAGGATCGCCACGTTCAGCGAATGGGTGAAGGTATAATCGTCATACATTCGGATGGTACTGAGTGCCATGAAGGACGTGGCATCTTCCATAATGATGTCTACCATCCTTTGAACCATGCGAACCGATTTTCTGATACCGACCTCATTTTGGGACAGCAACTTTTGCGCCACTTCCTTTATGGAGCTGAGAGCGTATTGATAGGTTTTTTTGGCCGCCTCTTTTTGTCTTTCCAGGGTTTCAGACTCTGCCATCGCGGATTCAAGACAATCGTCTTTAGAAAGATTGGATTCCTGGATGACAGTCGCCCAGTGAATGTCGTTCTTATCCAGCTCTGAAACAAGCCATTCCGACGGATTTTCTGCTTCGCCGGCACGATCCAGCAGACGGGTAAACAGCAGGATATCCTTCCCATCAAGCATGTCCAGACTGGAGCGGAAATGCCATCCGAAAATCTTTCGGCTTTCAAGATACTGCATCATTTGATTGAAAAGAGCGATATGCTTTCGAAGCAAAGGCAGTTTTTCCTGTTGCAGAAAAAACCGCCCGTTATAAATCTGTAGCGATACCTGCGGTTCCCCCCCGCACGCATTCCCGACAGCACATTTAAAGGCCGCTACGGCTTCAACAACCAAATTGTTATTGTCTTCATACAGCTTCCCGATCTGAATGAGCCTGGCAATGGCCTTGAGAAGATCATATCTTTCAGGATGCTGTTTTTGTAAAAAATCATTCATCGTTAAACACCAATTCTTTTCAGTATCGGTTCGGCCTTTTTCGTTTTCAGCTTTTTGAGCGCATAGACCGCGACCTGGCGGCGCGGAGATTTTTTAGACCGCAAGATACCCAGTCCCGGCCAAAGATAGAGGTTTTTTTTCAAAAATGTCAGGGACCGGTCAGACCCGCACTGCCCCAGTGCCGCATAGACCGAGAGCAGACGAAGTTTATTTCCGGAACGAATACGGTGCTGGGCAAGATAGTCGAGCAGGAATTTTTCCGCCGTTTCGCTCTGCCTGCGACCCAGAAACTGCAATAACAATCGCCGCACGTCGTCGTCAGGGTCGTCAATGAGCCAGAATATTTCCTTCAGTATTTCGCTGTTGCGGCGGGTGATCGCCTTGAAAGCTTTTTTGCGAACCCCTGCTGATTCATGGTGGAGCATGCTGAGCAGGGATTTCCAGGATGGTTCTCTTTTCATGTATCCCATGATATGTACCAGCATCTCTATAAGGGCAGTTTCGGATGTCGCGAGCAGAATCTCCAGCGGTGCAAAGTTCTTTTCCGCCATCACAGCGATGACCGACATGAGTATTTTTTGCGTTTTGGATGATTTTCTTTGCAACAGCATCGGTCCGAGGGCATGAATGGCGTCGGGTTTCAGGAGCATCATGGTGCGCTTCAGGCACAGGATGCCCTGGGTGTCACGGTCATCTATTTTTTGCCAGACACGGTTTAAGGTATTCAGGAATGCTTTATCGGAGATCGCGGTAAAAAAATCGTCCAGACAAGAGACAGACCAATGAATTTCTGGTTTACGGCGCTCCATGCTTTGTTTCAGCACGTCTATGGTCTTGTAAACGCTTTGAAACTTGCAATCTTCCAAAGCTGATTGGAGCTCTTGCTTTAAAATATCGATGACCCTGGAGAAATCATCCGGTTGGGTTTGGTGTTGCAGGATATAGAGCAGGATGTACAGCACATACTCAATTCTTTCCCATGTTTCTTCTTCGGCAATCAGGCTTTGCAGATGATCCCGGTCCTCGGGGGTCAGCTCCCACAGACGCTGATCCTTGATTGATAAATTCATCATTGCATCCGGCGCAACGGCCCCGGCATATTCCGTTGCCCGGCCTTCATCTTCCGCATTCGACGGAGCTTCACCGTCTTCCGGCACCTGGCCGTCGTATAAATCCGGAACCTGGAATACTTCTCCGGTATCAAAGCCGACATCGTCGGCTTGATACAGCAGAGACGGAAAATGTTTTTCCCACAAATCCGTGACGATGTCCGTCTCCGATTCCTCGGTAAGGATCTGGTTATTTTTTAATATCTCTAAAAATCCGTGAAGTTCCCATAAAGCCAAGGTTATTTTGAATTCAATCCGGTTAATGCCGTCCCGAAACATGATGAATGCAGGATTCTCAGCAGACATATCTCCCTGAAAAACGACATGACCGTTGTAGCGGATCTGATTCCGATCGATTTCAAGCTCAAGGCTTCCGTAATCGTCGAAAAAATCACACACACGCCCGTACAGAGACCTTAACGCGGTGTTATATATCACGTGATCTGCCGGATACAGATTGATCTTCTTATAGGCGCCGCTCAATGCAAACACGATTTGCTTGACAAGCGCCTGATCATGGTCGGCCCTGCCTTTTTTGGAATAATCTTTTGCTTCGGTTGTCATGGCCCCAAAAGCCCGGTCCGGGTTGGAATCTGTGAAAATCAAATAAAAAAGAGGATTGCAAATACCTTGCCACTGATATAACATTAACAAAAACAATAGGATACAAGTTTTAATTTATAACCAATCATGAAAGTCAGACTAGAAAACGAAGGATTATTGACGATGAATGCCAAAATTATGACTGTCCTGCGGTTTATGTTGACGGCACCAAAGGAGACAACATTTTGACATCATTGCAATGTAGCGCCAAAATTTTATAATTTTATCCTTTCGAAATGCCACGAAAAGCCCGTATTGATGCTTCAGGCGTCCTTAATCATATTATTGCAAGAGGTTGTCGAAGAAAAATATCATGAGTGCTCGGCGTGGAGAGCGAATCGCATCAGAAAATGGATATCCGCTAATGGATGAATAGAATCCTATAATATTAGAGAGATACCGAAAGCATCTAAATCTCAAATATCAATAGATCGGTTAACAGCATAAAAAAAACACTTATTCACCCGCCTCCGAATACATTAAAACCTTCCCGAAAACCTGAATCTTCCTTCAATCAAACAGCTCGATTGCTCTCTTTTGCACAGAAAATTGTGCACTCCAATATACTCAAAAAATGAATGGAAGGAGCGTGTGAATGGATAAAAAAGTCATTCAAGAAAAGGTGAAAGAGCTTTTATGCCCAACTGTTTCCATCGCTCAAGATATGAACGACGTTATTAGTGGTAAAAAGCGCATTTTGAAGGCGTCAATGAATCCTGAAAAAGTATTATTAGGTTTTGAAGCGATAAAAAAGATTGAAGAATTTACTATTTTTGAAGAATAAAAAAGGAGAACCCTTATGGATAAAATATATAATATAATTAAAGCTTCAGTCCTTGTACTCGTTGCGGCTGGTCTCATTATTGGAATTCAGCATGCAGCACAAGCCGGAAAATCATCCGGAGCCCCGGTAAAAGCTGTTGCCGTGTTGTATCCCACGACCGGGAATCAGGTTCATGGTGTGGTGACGTTTACGAAAGTCAGAGATGGCGTAAAGGTTGTCGCTGACATCGAGGGATTGAGTCCCGGGGAGCACGGCTTTCATATCCATGACCTCGGTGATTGCACAGCTTTAGACGGAAATTCTGCCGGAGGACATTTCAATCCGGATGGAACCCCCCACGGTGCACCGACAGCGGCGACAAATAACCGCCATATCGGCGATCTTGGAAATATTACAGCCCATAAGAACGGAAAAGCACACCTCGAACTGGTCGATTCACTGCTGGCTTTTGATGGCCCACACAGTGTTATCGGCCGCGGGGTTATCGTGCATGCAGACAAGGATGATCTCGCGTCACAACCTACGGGCGCAGCAGGGTCACGGGTGGCCTGCGGTGTAATCGGAATCGCAAAAGAATGAACCGAATGATACCCGATCGGATCCTGCTTTTAGCAGCCGGTCCAAAAGGGCTGCCTGGTTTTAGTCCCGATGGCGCGCCGCTTGGCGGCACGCCATCGGGGCGCAATAAAAAGATAACCGGACTCTGATGTGGTGTCAAATCGTGAATGAAGATACGATTGTCGGCTGAGTGGAGGGAGAACTTTTTTGACACATTCGACGTCACGCTTATTTATCCCTTTACCAATAATAATTTTGGTCATGAATTTGTGTTGTCCTTTGTCGATTTCTTATACAGGTGGCTTATTTCGATTTTTGGGGGTCCTGCTTATGGGCCAGGTATCCCTGGGGAGGAGGAATGAAGGATTTTTTG
>JAWOIY010000076.1:0-8682 GCA_046484425.1 Desulfobacterales bacterium
CGTTATATACCTATGGCTCAGGTACATTTGATGCTTGGGCGGTTTCGGGTGGAATTTTTTCAACTTATAGCGGACAAAGCTGGATTAAACCTGGAGATGACCAGAAAACTATCGGGTCGGCGGCACAGGTGATGTTCCATCTGTTTTCATTCAGAAGATGAAGAACGTAATCTCTTTCCAGCTCTTCCCATGAATAACCTTTGAATAGAGATTCACCTGATGGCGCAGAAAGCATTTTAGCTGGAACTATCGGTTCTTCAGGAAAAGAAAGTGGGTTACTGCAATGGAGCACCGGGATTGAACGATTAAAATATTCTGTTTCGTAAATTGATATATGAAGAAGGAAAAAAATTCAGATCAGTAATAGAGATCGCACGAATTGGACCCGTTTCAATTCTTTGGATTACTCCAAGTGATTAAAAGTAAACGATGCACAAAATATTAGATTGGACACTTTAAAAATAATCAGGGTTTGATATTTACAGTTTGAGTTTGTATCTATTGGTTTTAATGGACTTCATGTGATGCCAAGATGTGTTACATTTTGAAAACGAAGATTTTAACGGGAATGATTCTAAAAAGGGGAATTCTATGGAAGAAAACAGTACTCTCGAAATATTAAAGCAGGCAATTCTGCTAGAAAAAAGAGGCAAGGCTTTTTATCAGAATGTTGCCGAAAGAACCGAAAACAGGGCTGCAAGGGATGTCTTTGAAATGATGGCAGCAGAAGAACAGAAACACATTGATGCGCTGTCAGAACAGTTCAAGGCCTATCGTAAAGAAAAAAAGTTTATCCCTGGCAGTCACGATTCGGAAAGCAGTAGCGTGGCATCAAAGGTCCTGACAGAAGAAATCAAAGAGAAAATCTCCGCCTCAGGTTTCGAAGCCGCTGCGATCTCTGCCGCCATATTAATGGAGGAGCGGGCCATCAAACTTTACTCCGAAAGTATGGAAAACACATCCGATCCAGAAGCCAAGGCCATGTTTGAATGGCTCACGCGTTGGGAACGCGAGCATCTGGGTTTGCTCCTAGATATCGACAAAACCTTAAAGGACAAAATATGGTTTGATAATAAATTCTGGCCTTTTTAACATTGGAGCACTCCCTTGAGAACAATCAATAGGTGGAATGAATGGGCATTTGTCAGTGATAAATGGCTACCAGAAAATACACGATTCAGTCACTCATCTTAATCATGTATCTGCTACAGATCGCAGACTTTTTGACGTTTCAAAATCGAGTGATAACTCCAAGGTATTTATTGCGAATGATGCACGAAATGAAAACGATATCTGAAAAATGATCTTGTATTGATATTTACAATTCGAAATTGATATTTGTTAGTTTAATGAATTTTCGATCAGGCAAGGAATCGAAAACAAGGGTCGTATAAACAAGCGCAATAACGAAATTTTAAACAGGTATTTTAATGACCAATTTGAATCTTCCCCCCTCATTTTTCCGGAAGACTGGTGAAGGAAAGTATGAGCCAACCGAAGCCACCATCGGTCCCTGGTCATCAGATTTTCAGCACGGTGGGCCACCTTGTGCATTGCTAACCAACGCTTTGCGAATATTCCCATCGCCCGAAAATCTGAAAATTGTCAGAGTAACAATTGAGTTTTTTAGTGCTATTCCAATCAAACCCTGTGAAATCAGAATCAAAAAGGTCCGTGCCGGTAAAAGAATAGAGTTGCTCAGAGGGCAATACATATCAGAAGGAAAAACCTTTTTGCTTGCTCATGCCTGGCGCATTGAATCGAAGATCGGTATATCCAATACCATGTCAGATGGGTTTAAATTACCTCCGCTTCCTGGCCCACAAGTTCAGAAATCTTTTCCAGGGATAAATTATTTCCCATACCTGGAAGCTTTAGAATGGCGCTATACGGAAGGTGCTCTCGATAAAACGGGACCTGCTACAGTGTGGACAAGGCCTCGAATTCCGTTGATAGAAGGTCACGCAATAGATGCACTTGAATCTCTTGTTCTAATGATTGACTCCGCCAACGGAGTTAGCGCTGAACTCGATGTTCTCAAATGGACATTTGTGCCTATTGACATGACTGTTGGATTTTATCGTCAACCAATCGGGCCGTGGGTAGGCATGGCTGCCCGTACCTCGATAGGTAACGAAGGGATTGGGCAAGCAGCTGCAACCGTATTTGATAGCAAAGGAAGCATTGGACGCAGCATACATACCTTATTCATACGACCAAGATGAGGTTATAAGTATTTGTGATTCCCTAATCGAGTCTGCTATAGATCCACTTGGTTGGCTGGTGTTGCTAAAGGTAAGTCGCATTATAACAGGTTAAACGATAAAAAAGTGAAAAAACAACTTGATAAAATTAATTCACAATTCAATCTTTGACACCGGTCCACAGATCCGTCTCCGGCATTGTTCGCTTAACATTTCGTATTTGCACGTTTAAATGCATATTTGACAATTTTTTTAAAAAAAACAAATAATTAGCTTGCTTTCTTTCCAAATAAAGATTATTATAATTTTAATCAATTAAGTCCTGCTTAATCTGCGGGATGGTTTCTATCTGAAGGAACAATCCATTTGTCAAAGTGGCACCCTCCAGTTTGCGACGTTGAAAATTTTTAAGAAAGGAGGATGTTATCATGACCAATGGAACTGTTAAGTGGTTTAATGACCATAAAGGGTTCGGATTCATTGAGCAGGAAGACGGAGCGGATGTGTTTGTTCATCATTCTGCAATCAATGCAGCCGGTTTTAAATCCCTCAATGAAGGTGACCGGGTTTCCTTTGATATAGAGCAAGGACAAAAAGGTCTTGCCGCTGCAAATGTCACTGTGATTTAATCTTATGTTCGAGTAAAAAGGGCATTCCTTCTAGTATTGAGGGGATGCCCTTTTGTTTGGTTTGAAGTTATACCTTCACAACTCACACTATCATCAGGCCTTAAACTCAACAAAGTCCGCTCGGAGATCCTTTTATGCCTTTTATTGGCTGTATTATTCAATCTGATCAGGTTGATGTCTGCAGAATCTATAATTGGGAAGACAGTACGCTGGAAATAGATGGACAAAATCAGAAGGTTTTTTTGGAATTTAAATCATCATCAACAGGTGATGAAAGCAAATCCTGAATTACTCAAATCGAATTTTGACTCGATTCGAGTAAGAACTTAATACGAAACAAGTTATAGGTGAAAAAATGAGCACAAACTCCTTAAAAGAAATTAGAGAATCTTTCATGATCAGCAAAACCGAACTTGCTAGAAAGGCAAATATATCATCAATCACTTTGACACGGATAGAGTTGGGGAAACCAAGCAGAATGGATACAAAACGAAAGATCCTTTTGGCCTTAGGGTTGAAAATTTCTGATAAAAACAAAGTATTTCATTAATCAAAGATTATTTCCAATTTGTGAAAGAGCATAAGGTGATTTGCTGATCTAATAGATAAGCAGACAAGATATTTTATGTTTTTGAATCCATCAGTGTTATTTAAGGAGGTATTAGATGGTAAGAATCAAAACAAGACAGGAAATTAAACGGCGGAAGGTGACATTTTCACTTGAAAACACCGATGCCAATGAGGTCTTTTTGATAGGGGATTTTAACAAATGGAATCCGAAAACTCACCCTATGAAGCGCGATGGAAACGGGACGTGGACCAGGAACGTAATAATTCCTCCCGGAAAATACGAATACAAGTTTATGGTTGACGGTCAATGGAAAGAAGATCCACAAAATGATCAACTAAATCCCAATTGCTTCGGGACTTGCAATAATATTTTAAATGTTACCGAAAAAAATAAGTGATCTGAATCATTTTTCAAACACTTGCACAGATGAACCATATTGGTATGCTTGTAAGTAGTGGCAACAATTCTCAGATTTGTTTCAAACAGGAAGTATCCATTCTTCGATACAGGGGAGGCTAAATCTTTTGCATTTGGAATCTGGCTTTTAGGTGCTGGCTTGATTGGTATTGTCGGGATCAGAAGGAAGTTCAATAAATAAGCATCTTCCAATCACCCTTTTCAGAAGGCAGGGCCATTTGGCCCTGTTTTTTTTTGTGGATATATGTAACCGGACTTGATTAATTTTGGATTGTTTTTTTGGCAAGTTAAAGCCAGGAAGGGTCGGCATTGATCTTAAGATATTGCGTTTTAAATCAACTGGAAAACCGCCAGATTTTGCAAACTACCCTATCTTGACATCAAATGATTACATTGTATGCTACGGAAATATTGGCGAAATAAAATCCAATTAACGATATATCAGCAAGATAATTAAATATAAACATAACTAGAAAATGTATTATCACAAAAAAGAACCAGTTATTTTTTTTGTATAGTGATATCATATGGTTGAATCGATTTTGCCATGTGTTTCAGTATTGGCATAATAGTTGCTGATCATTCCTCATAATTAACGACCCTCAATACAGGTTCACTCTGCCAGGACCTGGTATACCTCCTTAATGCGGGAAGGGGTGATTTTGCTGCCAATCACCCCTTCTCATAAACCTCAGGAGTATGATAGTGAATATTTGTGAAGATTGCGGGCAATTCAATGAGCGCGTAAAGGAATGGAACTACTGGAGTGGTGCTATTGATCCCCAACCTTATATAGACGATATGATTAAGCCTCACGAGCACCTGATTTTTGAAGGGCGAAGATCCGATGGAGCAGGCGGTTATGTGCTCGTATTCCAGTGCCTGAAGTGTGTTCGGTGGTGGAGACTCTCCGCGTGGCCGGTATTCGGGTGCCTTACTTTAGAGGAGACTTCTTTTAGCTAAGAAAGGGGTCCCCAATAAAAGAGCGACGTCAGTATGAAAGGTTTAAGTTTCCACTCCCCGCAAGAATTGAAACCATGATGACAGGCAGAAAAAAGGTTTTAGATCTTGTAACCAGAGACATATCTGTTTCTGGAACATTTATTACTACACGAACGTCTTTTCCAGAAAGGACAAGGTTTATTTTGGATTTCACCATATTGAATTTTGAAGTTTGTTCACAATTTATGATTTTAATCATCTGATGGATCTCCAGCGGCTTACAGATAATAACATTTGCAGGCTGGAAAAATCACAATTAAATAAATCGTTCTGATAGGAACCTGCGTTTCGTTTTTCTGGCTTGTGAAACTCGCTCGGGGGGTGAAATGGGCCTCATGGAAGCTAAAATATTTGCTGAAAGTGGAAATGCAGAAGCCATGAAGTGGGACAAAAAATTAGCCGGCCAGGGATTTGCTTATGCCCAACACAATCTTGGCCTAATGTATGATAATGGCCAAGGCGTTTTTCAGAATGATGTCGAAGCCATGAAGTGGTATAAAAAAGTAGCCGATCAGGGATTTTCCTATGCCCAGTACAATCTTGGCGTAATGTACCTTAATGGCGAAGGTGTCTCTCAGAACTATGCCGAAGCCATAAGGTGGTTTAGAAAAGCAGCTGATCAGGGATTTTCCTATGCCCAGTACATTCTTGGTGTAATGTACCATGATGGCGAGGGTGTTTCTCAGAACTATGCCGAAGCCATGAGGTGGTATAAGAAAGCAGCCGATCAGGGAGATATATGTGCCCAACACAATTTGGCTTACATGTATGCAAAAGGTCAAGTCGTGCCAAAGAATTTGATCAAGGCTTATGTTTGGTTTAGTATTGCTTATGCAAGCGGAGATGAAACTTCCAAAGAAAATCTTGAAATAATAAACTCCAAAATGACTCCGGAAGAGATCGCCAAAGCTCAGAAAGAAGCTTCTGAGTTGTGGGAGAAAATAAATAATCCGAAGAAATAAAATATCTCTACCACAATGCTAAAAAGGCAGGATCAGCAATGGATCCTGCTTTTTATTTCCATGCCTGTGCTTTCTGTAATGGAGCACCGGGATAGAACCATTAAAATATTCTGAAGAAGAAACATTTGTAAGATTTTTTAACCAACCGGAGGTATCTTCTATCCCGCGACATGTGGTTATAAAGAAAGATACCAATTCATTCGGATAGCAGTACTACCGAAAAGCAGTTGAATAGCACCCAAACCTTATCACCTTCCCCGAGGCCGAGGTTTCGGCAACTTTCGCTAGTCACAATCGAACATACCTCAGTCCCATCTGAAATCCGCACGACATATTCCGTGTTGATCTCGCCCTGGTGGATCCGTTCGACAATACCATTGAATCTATTGTCAGCGCTGCATTCGGGTTCGTCCTCCCTTTTCTGCAACATCACCCATGGAGCTTTGACCTCGGCCGTGATCAATTTGCCCTCTTTCAGACCGAGCCGAAGCAAGCTGTCGTTGGTTATGACAGTGGTGACCCGATGCCCTCCGATGGTCAATAATTCCACTCGGGTTTGAATATCGCCCTGCTGGATCGTTTGGATCTTTCCAAAAAAGGAGTTGCGAGCGCTGGTTTTCCGGGCTGACTCTTTTTCCATAAAAAATTTGGTTACTTGCTGGATGTCATCTTCGGAAAAGGAAACATAGGAAGTGGTCAGATTGGGCGTCGAATGTCCCAAAAGCATCTGGACCGCAGGCAATGGCATATTGTTTTGCATCAACTCCACGGCACGCGACTTGCGAATGACCTCAGGTGCTCCTTGCTGTTTGGCGATTGCGCTTGCCTCAGCGCGCTCGTAAAATTTACGCCTTACAAAGCCGGGATCAACGTTAAGCATGTCTTGAAAAGCGTTTTTGAAGGCCGGTCCGGCAATGATGTCCCTGATTTCACGGCAGAGCGTCTCAGGCAGCGGCACTTTGCGATGGGGACGCCCTGAGTCTTCCTGCACCCGGCCGAAACGAACGAATTGCCTCTCAAAATCGATGTCCTGGGATAGATCAAGGCCTAACACCTCGCTCAGCTTGGCCCCCGTGTAACGAATTAATAAAAAAATGAGCAAAATGCGACGGCGGGCCACGCGAACGTCTGCACGTGATGACGCATCAATCCAGTCGCGAAAGGATTGCTCCAACCGGCCGAGTTGAACTGCGTCCAAGCACCTGTCGGCATTCGCCATGGCAAAGATGCGAGCGTGGCTTGTACGTTCCGGCATTGGAAAAGACCGGTCCTGGCGCTCTTTAGACCCTGTATCTTTGTTTTTGATGTTCATAATGTCTTCCGGGGGAGTCGTTGTTTCGCCCCTTTTGAGGAGATGATTTTAAAATCTTTTGGCATATCCATATTTTTTTCCCAAAACGGTAAAAATGTGCTTGACTTCGCTCTTGGGCCATTGATATTAATAACACGATAATTATATTTTTCGTGATATATTGTCAAGCCCAATTTTTAAACGGAGAGTTGCCATGTTTTTCCAGATTGCCGGAATTGAAGTCGCCCTCTGGCTCCCGCCCCTCGTAGCTTTTGTCATCTCATTTTTTACATCCATGGGAGGCGTTTCGGGTGCCTTTCTCCTCCTCCCCTTCCAGATGTCGTTTCTCGGTTATACGAACCCCTCGGTCAGCGCCACCAACCAGCTGTTCAACATTGTGGCAATTCCAAGCGGGGTATATCGCTACTGCAAGGAAGGTCGTATGGTGTGGCCCCTCACATGGGTGGTGGTGTTCGGCACGCTGCCCGGTGTGTTCATCGGCGCTATCGTGCGCGTCGCTTACCTTCCTGATCCGAAGGACTTCAAACTTTTCGCCGCCGCGGTGCTGCTGTATATCGGCCTCAAGATGATCCGCGACCTTTTGCAGAAAGCCGCAAGCGGTCCGGACAAGAGCGCCAGTGAGAAACGCTTTCAGGAGCTCGTCAGCAATTATCGCAAGAAGGCCGCCAATCCGGATACCGCCGGCCTTGAGTCCCTGCCGGTTGTTACGGTCACTCATTTCAATCGAAAACGGCTTGGGTATACCTTTTACGGGGAACAGTTCGACGTTTCCTTCTGGGGTATTTTTGCACTCAGCTTCATTGTCGGCATCATTGGCGGTATTTACGGGATCGGCGGCGGGTCGATCATCGCCCCCTTCTTTGTTACTTTCTTCGGACTGCCGGTATACACCGTAGCCGGGGCAGCGCTGATGGGAACTTTTGTCACCTCGGTGGCCGGGGTTGCGTTCTACCAGGCCATTGCTCCTTTTTACCCTCATATGTCCGTGGCACCGGACTGGTTTTTAGGGATTCTGTTCGGATTGGGAGGAATGGCCGGCATGTATCTTGGCGCCCGTTTTCAGAAGTTTGTTCCGGCCAAAGCCATAAAGTGGATGCTCGCCGGAATCATCGTTTTTACGGCATTTAAGTATATTGCAAGCTTTTTCGGCTTATAAGCGAACAGGTTAGGATCAAACCATACTGACTGAAACACTTCTGGAATCAGAACTTTTCGGGCATGAAAAAGGCGCATTCACAGGAGCCGACAAACGTCGTGAAGGGCGGTTTATGCAGGCCGACAAAGGAACCATTTTCCTGGATGAAGTCGGAGAAACCTCAGCAACCATGCAGGCCAAACTGCTGCGTGTTATTCAGGAAAGAGAAATCCAAAGGGTGGGTGGAGACGAAACCTTAAGTTTGGATGTTCGTATACTGGCCGCAACCAATCGAAACTTGATTGATAATCTTTGAGAAGTCCCATTTATGTTATGATCTCTCCCATCTTTCTCTTCATTCGACTCAAAGCCCAATTTTTCTCATATTCCAGGGGTATATTCAACCAGCTGGTTCCTGCCAGCTTCTTTTGCTTGATAAAGGGCTTTGTC
>JAWOIY010000229.1:0-5240 GCA_046484425.1 Desulfobacterales bacterium
ATTATCAGGAGCATACGGCAAAAGATTTACTGGATAAATCGGTTTATGGGCTTTGTGAAATTTATTATGACCGGATTAAAAATACTGAACTCGTGGGTGCTCCCGGATGTTATCCCACCAGTGTGCTTTTGCCACTGTTGCCGCTGTTGAAACAAAAATTAATAGATCTTCACACCATCGTTGCAGATTCAAAATCCGGCGTCAGCGGTGCAGGTCGCAGCTTATCGATGACCACACATTTTTGTGAGGTAAACGATTCGTTTAAGGCTTACAAGGCGGCCGAACACCGGCACAACCCCGAGATGGAGGAGATTTTGAGTATTGAAGCGGGTAAACCGGTAAGGATTACGTTTGTTCCGCACCTTGTCCCAATGTCCCGGGGGATACTCACAACCCTGTATGCCAACCCTGTAAAAGGTGTTACCTCCACAGATATAAAAGCGTGTCTCACCAAATTTTATTCCGGACGTCCGTTTGTCCGAATACTGACTGAAAACAGTCTGCCGGAAACCCGGCATGTCCGGGGAACCAATTTTTGTGATATCGGTTTTAAGCTGGATGAACGGAACAATCGTCTGATCCTGATTTCGGCCATAGACAATCTTGTAAAGGGTGCTGCGGGCCAGGCGGTACAAAACATGAATATCATGCTCGGTCTGGATGAAACCGCAGGGCTCCGGCTGGTTCCATTTCCCGTATAGTTTAACCTAAACCGAGATCGGTTTAATTAGAATACAGGAGACAGAAGTTAGAATACAGGAGGCAGGGGCAGCGCTTCGCCTCCAACCTAAAGCGAAGCGCTCCTCAAACCTTTAACGCTGAACCGTGAACCCTGAACCGGTTGACCTGATTTATTTCATCTCATGAGCCCCGGCAGCCAAAGGGCGATCTGGGGAAACAGAATGAGAAGTAAATTGCATATAATCAAAGATATAAGCATGGGGAAAACCCCCTTGAAGATGCTTTCGAGGGGTACATCTCTTGCCACACCATAGACCACATAGACATTTATACCCACAGGTGGTGTAATTACACCCATTTCCGTAACAAGAACAATCACCACGCCGAACCAGATCGGATCAAACCCGAGCGTTTGAACAACCGGGAAAAATATGGGCACGGTCAGCATGATCATGGCCAATGCGTCCATGAAACAGCCGCCGATAAGATAGACCAAAATAATCACGCCGATGATCGCATGGGGTGGAAGCGGAAGGGAACTGACATAATCGGCAAGCAAATAAGGTATCCGGGTAATCGCCATAAAATGACCGAATATCACCGCACCGGTTACGATGACCATGATCATACAACTGATTTTGGTGGTATCCGCAAGGGATTGAACAAACCCTTTCCAATAGAGTTGTCCCCTGATGATGGCAATGAAAAGCGTCATAAAAGCGCCGATTGCCGCGGCCTCGGTGGGGGTGAACAGTCCAAAAAATATTCCGCCCATGACCAGTGCAAATAATATCAGGGTTTCGAGAATGCCGGCAAACGACCTGAATTTTTCATGAATACTGCTCTTGGGACCCGAGGGAGCCAGAGACGGGTTTTTCGTGACCCGAATATGAATGGTCAACAGGAAGAGGAGACAAAGGAGCATGCCGGGTAAGATGCCGGCTGCAAATAGTTTTCCGATGGACTGTTCGGTAAGAATGCCGTACACGATGAAGATTACACTGGGAGGTATAAGAATGCCTAAACTTCCGGCCGCAGCCACGGTACCTGTGGCAAGACCCATATCGTATCCATACCGTTTCATTTCAGGCAGGGCAACCGTGGCCATGGTGGCGGCTGTTGCGTTGGTTGAGCCGCATATTGCGGAAAAACCGGCACAGGCACCGACGGTTGTCATGGCCAATCCGCCGCGGCGATGTCCCAGCAACACATAGGCGGAATCATACAATCTGCGGCTTATGCCGGCATGAAAGGCGACCTGGCCCATAAATACAAAAAGGGGAATAACGGTCAAACTGTAAGAGGAGAAAACATCCCAGACATCCCGTGCCAAAAGATTCAGTCCCGCATCAAGGTTCACCACCCAGCTAAATCCGACCAATCCTAAAAAGCCCATGGCAAACCCAACGGGCATTTTAGAATACAAAAGGACAACGAGGACGATAATTCCGATGATTCCGATGGTTGAAAGGCTCATTTCTCGAAAATTTTTAAAGCGTTTTTAATTAAATCCGGTAACAGGACAAGACAAACGACTGCCGCCGAAAAACCGATTCCATACACAAATGGATAAAAGGGGAGTTCCAAGGTTAGTGAAACTTCGTGCGTTGCGTAAAGATCGTTTGCATAACTGACGGATTGCCATGCAATAAGCGCAAAAAGGCATAATCCAAGGAAGCTGGTTATGCATTCAATCAGGCCCTGAACCCTTGACGGAAAAAGACTGACAACAAAGCTTACCGATACGTGCCCTTTTTCTATGGATGTATGTGCCATGGCAAACGAGACGGCAACGGCGCCAAGAAAGCAAACCAGCTCATACGTTCCGGGGATTGGTTTGCGAAAATAACGCAAGACAACATCCGCACACGTAAGGAGCATCATGGCAACAATAGCCGATCCGGCAATCCAGTACATTTTTCTTGCCAGGCCGTGGCCCAATTTTTCAAAAATGTGCATTTTGTGTTATATTTTTTGGTCGTTATGACTTGATGGTTTCTTAATAGTCAATTTTGTTCGCTTCAAAATAAAAAAGGGTTGCCCGTGGCAGTACATCATTGACCCGGACAACCCGGAAATTCATGATTTTAATTTGAATATTTAATAATCAATTCCCTGATCGTCTTAACATACGTATCCCCATCGGGAGTATTTGCGATGTAGTCGTTGATGACGGGTTCAACAGCTTTTCGCCATCTGGCACTTTCTTCCTCAGACAGGGATATGATCTCGTTGCCGAGACTTTGGGTGTATTCTCTGCCGTCTTGATCGGTGCTGTCCCATACATTCCCGTGAACATCGGTATATTTATCGTTCACCTCGTCAAAAATTTTCTTTATGTCTTCCGGGAGCGCATTCCACTTATCCAGATTCATTACAACAAAGAAGGCGGTGGTATAGCCGACACTGTAACATTCGGTTGTATATTTGATGACTTCGGCCTGTTTCCATCCTTTCAAAACCTCAATGGGGCCCAACGTTCCTTCGACAACCCCTTTTTTGAGCGCTTCATAGGTATCTCCCTGGGGCATAGCCACAGGAACGCCGCCGAGCGCCTCCACAATTTTAGCGCTCAGTCCGGTGGCCCTGATCTTCATGCCTTTTATATCTTCAAGTTTTTTGACCGGTTTCTTGGTGTGTAAAAGTCCGGGACCATGCGCATGAAGATAGAGCACTTTTACGTCACTTAACTCTTTGGGCGTAAACATCTTGGCAAATTCCTGGGTAACCCTGCCGGCGACTTTTCCATTGGGATAGCCCATGGGAAGATCGACTGCGGCCATGACCGGAAAACGTCCGCGAGTGTAGGCAAAAAGGCTGAATCCCAAATCGGATATTCCTTTAACGACCCCATCATAGCATTGCGGTGCTTTTGTAAGGGTTCCGCCCGGGAATACACTGATTTGAACTTTACCCTCCGTGCGTTTTTCAATTTCCTTGGCCCAGTCCATTGCCGCTACTGTCTGTCCGTGGGTCGGCGGAAAAAATATACTGAAGGTCAATTTGGTTGGTGTTGCTTCTGTACTGAGCGCGCTTGTCGCTGTCAAGGTTATTCCAATGACAGCGGCCCAGAAAAACATGGCGATTTTTTTGATCATTGCAGTGTCCTCCTTGTTAAGTGATAAAATGGGGATGATAAAAAAATGATGATGATGAAAGTTCTTACAAATTATTGAAATTCGATATAATAAAATGGACAATAAGACAATAAAAATTTTGAATTCCAAAATAGGGTGCATTTTTGACAGATGCACGATGCCTTTATCGATATCAAAAGACGAGACTTCTTGACATTATGATTTTATTAGATTAATAAAACAAGTCGTTCCGTTTTAAATCCTTCCTATGGTTTTTGGGTGTATATGGTTTTATTGCCGCCCATAACATATTTTCTAAACATTTGTTAACACATTAATCCATAAACAGCGGGAGCCGAAAATCCAATAGATATGTATCAAAATTTTTAACTTTTGGTGAAAGGAGATTGAAAATGTCAGCAAAACTTATTAAGGGGACAGAGATTCGTGAACAGATTCTCGAAGAAATTACGGAAGAGGTCGCTCAAATTAAAGAAAAACACGGTGTTGTGCCGGGTCTTGTAACAATTTTGGTGGGAGAAAATCCGGCTTCCATGTCTTATGTTACGCTAAAAATTCAAACAGCCCACCGTGTCGGTTTTCATGAAGTACAGGACAGCCAGCCGGTAGATCTTTCAGAAGAAAAGCTTTTAAGTTTAATCGACAAATACAACAAGGACGATTCCATTCATGGGATACTTGTCCAGTTGCCGCTTCCCAAACATGTTGATGAAAAGAAGGTGTTGAACGCAATCGATCCCGACAAAGATGTGGATGGATTTCATCCGGTCAATGTTGGGCGTCTGATGATCGGTGGTGGTGAGATTAAATTTCCGCCTTGCACCCCTGCCGGTATACAGGAGATGATTGTTCGCGCCGGGGTTGAAACAAAGGGGGCTGAAGTCGTTGTTGTCGGCCGTTCAAACATCGTGGGCAAACCCATCGCAAATATGATGCTCCAGAAGGGCAAAGGTGCCAATTCAACCGTAACCATCGTTCACACAGGTACCAGGGACTTGGCATCACACTGTAAACGCGCGGACATTCTGATAGTTGCGGCAGGTGTTCCGGGTCTGGTAAAACCGGAGTGGATCAAGCCGGGCGCCTGTGTCATTGACGTCGGAGTTAACAGGGTCGGGGAAAAGATCAGTGAAAAAACCGGAAAGAAAGTCGCTATTTTAAGTGGAGATGTCGACTTTGATGCTGCCAAAGAGATTGCAGGCTGGATTACTCCGGTTCCCGGAGGTGTTGGCCCCATGACCATTACTATGCTTATGAAAAATACACTCAAATCCCTTAAATTTAGACTTGGAATTGCCTAACCCCATTATACAGAATAACGGGGAAAGACAGAGTTCCCCGTTATTCTGTCTTCATGTGTTTTATCTCGATTTTCGATTGCGTACCTTTGTTTTCCCAAAACCTTGACAAATCGTCACCTTCATGATAAGATATAACAAAAATCAAATATTAAAGTGCTCT
>JAWOIY010000027.1:0-24578 GCA_046484425.1 Desulfobacterales bacterium
AGCAACACGCGGTCGCAGTGGATCCAGAACCTGGCAAGGGGTTTTCCGGTCAAAGCACCGGCGATGGCGATTTCGTTTTCGTGATGCGGGAAAACCAGTTCACGGGTGCTGGTGTGAATATCATAGGTTTCCCCGAGATACCTCATGGCCATGGCCGTACACTGAATATGCCAGGACGGGCGAACATTTCCCCACTCGGTTTTCGTGAAAATCCCCCGTTTCAGCTCCGAGAGCCGGGATCGTTTAAACAACGTAAAATCTCTGGGATTGTCCTTTTCGTATTCATCGAGATCTACCGTCGCCCCCAGCTTGATCTTGTTGATATCAACCCCTGACAGCTTGCCGTAATCGGGAAAGCGGGAGATATCGAAATACAAAGACCTCAGTTTTTCATAGGCCACGCCTTTTTTCATGAGTTTTTCAGCCAGCGAAACCATATCGTGAACATGCTCGCTGGCTTTGGGGTAATTCGAAGCCGGCTTGATGTTCAGCGCTTTTAAATCCTCCTTGAAAGACGCGATATGTTTTTCGGTAAATTGCGTCAGATTCATGCCTGCCTTTTCAGATCCCGCAATGGTTTTGTCGTCCAGATCCGTGATGTTCATGATGTGCGTTACATCGTAGCCCCGGAATTCGAGATACCGGCACAAAAGATCTGAAAAAACAAAACGCCGGCATTCTCCCATGTGCAGTCTTGCGTGTGCCGTGGGGCCGCAGGAATACATGGTGACTTTTCCCGGCAAGATCGGTTCAAAGGTTTCCTTGCTCCTGCTGATGGTATTGAAGAGCTTCAGGCCGATCTTTTCTCTGACCGCAAAAAGTGTTGTGCTGAGATACCGTTCGCCGCCGTCCGGGAAGATCACCACAAGGGTGCCGTCGGCGAGTTCTTCGGCTTTCTTTCGAGCGATCACCATGGCGGCTCCGCTGCTCATCCCCACAAAAATGCCTTCTTCTTTTGCAAGTCGACGGGTCATCTCAAAGGCTTCTTCGTCATCGATATTCACGATTTCGTCCAGACGATTTTTTTCGAATATCTCCGGCTGGTAGGCCTCTTTCATATTTTTCAGGCCCTGGATCTTGTGCCCCAGATACGGTTCGACACCGACGATACGGATGTCGGGATTATATTCTTTCATCCGCCGGCACAGGCCCATAAGGGTTCCGCTGGTTCCCAGGGTGGCAACAATCATGGTCACCTTTCCGTCGGTCTGCTTCCAGATTTCCGGGCCTGTTCCGTAATAGTGGGCTTGCCAGTTGGCCGGATTGTTGAATTGATCGGCCATGAAATAGGTGTCGGGATTTTCACGGGCCAGCCGGTAGACCTCTTCAATGGCGCCGTCGGTTCCCATATGTCCGGGGGTCAGCAAAATGTCCGCGCCCCGTGCCTTTAGAATTTTCTGGCGTTCGATGCTGGCGGCTTCGGACATGGTGAGCAGAAGCTTATACCCCTTAACGGCGCACACCAGTGCCAGTCCGATACCGGTGTTTCCGCTGGTGGCCTCAATGACGGTTTTATCGCGTGTCAGCTCTCCGGATTTTTCGGCGTTTTCGATCATAAACAAAGCGGCCCGGTCCTTGATGGATCCGCCCGGGTTAAAATATTCCAGCTTTGCAAATAGTTTGACGTACGGGTTTGGGTTGAGTCGCTTTATTTCAACAAGGGGCGTATTGCCGATGGTGTCAAGAATAGAAAAGCTCATGTTGTCCATATTTCATATCTTGTGGGTTAGATTCTTGGGTCAGTTTCTGCATTCAAAACCGTTATAATTTCTTTAAGGACCTCATGCTCGTCCTTTGAGGCGTCGATAACACGAAAACGCTCAGGTTCCCGTCGCGACAGTTCAAGATATCCTTCCCGAACCTTTCGGTGAAACGAAAGCTTTTCTTCTTCGAACCGGGTTTCCGCACCAGCCCGATTCCCGTTTTTTATCTGCTCCCAGGCCCTTGACAGGCCGATTTCGGCCGGGAGATCGAGCAAAAGGGTCATGTCGGGTTTTAAGTCATTAAACAACAGTTGGTGTGTTTTTTCGATCAATCCGATATCCAGCCCCCTGGCAAATCCCTGATAGGCCATGGTGGCGTCATAATATCGGTCACATAAAACCGTCTTGCCTTCAGCCAAGAGCGGATGAATGAATGCTTTGATATGCTGGGCACGGTCTGCCGTATACAGTAAAAGTTCCGTCAAGGGGTCCATGTCTTTGTTCGAGGGGTCCAGGAGGATGGCCCGGATTTTTTCTCCGATCCGCGTGCCTCCCGGCTCCCGCGTGATAACACAGTCATGGCCCTTGTCCCGAAGAAACCTGAACGCGTGCCGTGCATGGGTGGTCTTGCCCGAACCTTCTATACCTTCAAAAGAGATAAACATAACACTCCGAATACATCTGGTTTTAGGTTTAAAGGTTTAGGTTTTAGGTTGGGACTTTTATTGTTTACAAATGCTTAAAACTTAATACCTAAATCTTAAAACGCTCGCAAAAAGAAAGTTATGACTTTTTACGAAACCATCAATATTTTAATTTTTGGAATAATATTTACATCTTTAGCTTTGGATCATTTCAGATCACTTTGGGAACTCGTTTTTCCTTTATAAAAATGACGTGCCAGCAGTCGGTGATAAGACGTCCAGGTCTCGTCGGGGTCCTCTGAAGCCATGAAATCCCGGATGCTGTTGACCTTGGAATCGATTTCATCGATGTAATTCAGTAAAACCGCTTCAACGGTCTTGGGCGGCTCCGGAGAGCCGAACTCCCGGGTGCCGTGATGGCTGACAATCATGTGCTTGAGCAAAAGCATCTGCTCTTCCGGGAAATCTTCGATTTCGGAAAGTTTGTCATCGACCATTTTAGTCCCGATGACGATGTGGTTCAGCAACCGGCCTTTATCTGAATAGTCTATCTTGAATTGATAGTCAAACTCGTCTACTTTCCCGATATCATGAAGTATCGTTCCGGCCAGCAGAAGATCTTTGTCGATTCCGCTGTAGTGGCCTGCAATTTTTTCCGCCAGGCTCACCATTGAAAGGGTATGTTCCAACAGGCCGCCAATATAGGCATGGTGCATTTTTTTGCCTGCGGGAGCGGTTTTGAATTTTCGCACAAATTCCGTGTCTTCCCAGAAAGCGTCGAGAAGCTTTTTGAGGAAATCGGTTTTAATGGTCCCTGAAATTCTCAACAGCCGTTCAAACATGTCTTCGATGTTACGGGGGGTTTGGGGCAAGAAATCGGACGGATTTACCGTGTCGGCAGGAAGGGACCCCATTTTTTTTATAACCAGTTGCAACGCCCCTTTGTATTCACTTACATTTCCATTGACACGCACAAAATCCCCGGATGTAATGCCGGCGGCGATGTCATCGACATTGTCCCACACCACACCCTTTAGTGTTCCTGTTTTATCCGAGAGCGTCACATTTAAAAAATTGTTCCCATCCTTTTTCTGGGACAGAATCTTTTCGGATAAAACAAAAATGTCATCAACAAAATCCCCGGCCTTGATGTCTGTTATGAACCGTTTCTTCATGAAGTATTGCCTCAAATCAAAAATGAGAACCGAAAGTGATCCATGATATGAACGAGTTATTATTTCTTACGGCTCTTCTCCCGACTCATCGAACCCCTTACGCTTTGCCCCTCGAGTCCTGATAACCTTCTTTTATATTGTGTTACAATTTAAAGCGCTCGAGGTTCCAGCCTTTAAGCTCCTTAAGCATGTTGTAATCGGTTGCATCGCATTTAATGGGGGTGATGGAAATAAAATTTTCGTCGAGTGCATCACAGTCGAGTTCAGGATTGTTCGAAGAACCCTGAGGAACATGTCCGTGCCAGTAATATATAAGGTTGCGGGGATCGACCCTTTTTTCGATATACTCTTCATAAAGGGCGGTTCCCTGCCTGCTGATCCGAACGCCTTCGATCTTGTTCGCGGGTATATCCGGTATGTTGACATTCAGAAATGTTCCGAAAGGGAGGCCTTTTTCATAAACGTTGTTTGCCAAATCGGCGGTAAAAGCGGCGGCGTAATCATAGCCGAGCGTTTTGCATCCCTGAATGGAAACGGAGATTGCCGGTACCTTGTATAACGCCGCCTCTTTGGCAGCGGCGACGGTCCCGGAATAATTAATGTTAACACCGACGTTTGCACCCGGATTGATTCCGGATATCACCATGTCCGGTTTGGTACCGAGGATCTCCATGAGACCGATCTTGACACAGTCAACCGGTGTTCCGTCCACGGCATATCCCTGACAGCCGTTATTGACCGTTATCTTGTGGGTCCGAAGCGGATGATGCAGGGTGATGCCATGCCCCACGGCACTCCGTTCACGGTCCGGCGCAACCACGGTGACCCGGTGGTGTGGGGTAAGCTTTTCAAACAGCGCCCAGAGCCCCTGTGCGTAAATGCCGTCATCGTTGGTTAATAAAATATTCATTGTTTTCGAAAGTACGTCTTTTGGTCTCAGGTGTTAATTTGGAACTTACATCTTGACTTTTTCTGCTAAAATAGGATTTATACTTGATAATTCATTCTTATTCAAGATGTTATTGATATCGGATCTTATACTTTACTGATTTTTTGAACCAAGGCGGACCCAATGGATCGGAATCTTTAAATATGAGCCATTTGCAAGACGCTAAACGTTTGCGACAACGGTATGTTCAACATGATATTAAGATTCCAGCCTGCTTTGATTACACTTTTTTTCCCTCCTTTTTTCTCCTTTGGACACTCACAAGATCTAAAATTTTATCTTCGGCCCGGATCTTTTTAACTTTCGCTCGGCTGTTCTTGGTCCTGCTTGCCCTGATAATGGTCTCCGGCAATGCCATGGCTAAGGATCCAATCGATCCGTTTGCGGATGATCCAAGCGTTCCCTGGCACATTGTCGCCGATGAAATCAGTTACGATGACAAGGCCAACGTCTATGTCGGCAGGGGGAACGTAACCATCACCAAAAAGGACAAAAACCTCAGTGCCGATTATGTCCGTTTTGATCAGAAAACAATGAACGTTTTTGCCCAAGGCCGTGTTATTATGACGGTGGGAGAAAACATTCTCACCGGCACGAAAATGGATATGAATCTGAATGCTGAAACCGGGACGGTTTATGATGGAACCATTTTGCTACAGGAGAACCATTACATTATTAAGGGAGATAAAATACAAAAAATCGGAAAGGATTCCTATGCTGCCGACAAAGCCATTGTCACGACATGCGACGGTGATCGGCCCGCATGGAAAATTACCGGCAGAAATCTAAAAATTACGGTGGAAGGATACGGTACCGTGAAACATGCGGCACTTTGGGCCAAAAAAATCCCCGTGCTCTATACCCCGTTTCTCGTATTTCCCGTAAAGCTGGAACGTCAGACGGGACTCCTGGCGCCTCAGTTCGGTTTTTCTGATCGAAAAGGAACAGAATATCTCCAGCCGTTTTACTGGGCCATCAATGAGAGCTCGGATGCGACATTTTACGCGCATTATATGAGCGACCGGGGGGAAAAACTGGGTGCGGAATACCGTTATATTTTGGCTGAACAATCCAAGGGGACCCTGATGTACGATTTTTTGGATGACAGGCAGGTGGATGACGGTTCCACAGGCTCAGAGAAATGGGGATATGAGGGTGACAGTGAATTGCGCCCCAATTCCGACCGTTACTGGTTCAGGATGAAGCAAGATCAGGCGTTGCCTCGAGGATTCTTTGCAAGGCTTGACATGGATATTGTGAGCGATCAGGATTATTTTCATGAATTCAAGGCAGGATATACGGGATTTGATGAGGTCGATGCGTATTTTATCAAAGAATTCGGAAGGGGGTTTGATGCATATGACGATCCCGTGAGGCTCAACAGGCTCAATGTCAGTAAGTACTGGCCCCTTTACAGTCTCAACGCCGAATTGCGATGGTATGATGACGTCATAGCGCGTCGTCAGAAAGAGACGGATACGATCTTGCAGAGGATGCCGGTGATTACATTTGCCGGGTCAAAACAAACCCTCTTAGATTCGCCGCTTTATTTTGATCTGGCTTCTGAGTACACGTATTTTTATAGTGAAGACGGATCCCGGCAACATCGGGCAGACATTTATCCCAGATTGTATCTGCCTTACAGTTACAAACACTATTTTACCATTGAGCCTTCTGTGGGCGTTCGTGAAACGGTCTGGCATTTTGACAAAGAAGAGTACCAGTCTTCGGATAAACAAAACCTTTCCAGGGAAATGTATGATCTGAAAGTCGATCTCGTTTCTGAAATCTATAACATTTTTCAATTTCACGGAAAAACTATTGAGGGCATCAAACATATCATAAGGCCGAACATCGTTTACGGCTATATACCTGAAAAGGATCAATCCGACTTACCTTCCCTGGATGACATCGATCGGATTTTGAAAAAAAATCTAATCACTTATTCGCTTACCAACACCTTAATCTCTAAGGTTAAGAAACATACGGAGGGAAATAAGGGGCACCCCGAGGATGAACCGGCCGACAAAAGAACGGATGGACCGCCGGTTTATGATTACAATGAGTTTTTACGGTTTAAGCTCGAACAAAGTTACGACATCGACAAGGAAAAGGAGGATGATCCGGAGCCGTTTTCCCCCATTCACGGTGAGCTTGAACTGAATCCCAAAATATATCTTTCGTTAAGAGCGGATGTTGACTGGTCAACTTATGACAACAACTTTCGGTCACAAAATATTTCGGCAGCACTTCGGGATCTGCGTGGAGACAGGTTGTATGTCGGGTATCGGTATGAGAGAGATATAAGCGAGACCGTTTACACCGATGTACGCGTTAAAATATCGGACACCCTTGAGACGTATGGGGAATATGAACGAAATATATTTGACGGCCGAGACTTAAAATATGGTTTTGGGGTTTTGTACCATACCCAGTGCTGGTCATTTGATTCCGGTCTTATAAAAGAAGGGGATGATTTCAGTTTTATATTTATGATCAAATTGTATGGTATTGGAGAGATAGGATAAAATAAATCCAACTGGACTTACTGGCATAAAAAGCATATATTGTTTATCAAATTTAACGCCATGTTTAAAGGGTTGCGCACTTTATGAGGGTGGTTTTACCGGACTGATCAAAATGACAATATCGGAACTGACATATTCATGGTATGTCCTGCATACAAAAAGCAGGTTCGAAAATGTGGTCAGCGAAAGTCTGATCAAAAAATCCATGGAGGCTTTTCTGCCGAAAGTTCAGGTCAGAAGCAAGCGCCGTGACCGGAAGATGATGATCAGAATTCCACTTTTTCCTGGATATTTGTTTGTAAAAACAAATCTAGATCCCAGCGAACACATTGAAATTGTAAAAACAGTGGGAGTTGTCCGGATGGTGGGCAACAAGGACGGCCCGATTTCAGTTCCTCAAGAAACCGTTGACTCTTTAAAGATTATGGTCAAAGGGGACAATGCCGTTGTCACAGGCTCCCGTTTTAGAAAAGGAGACAGGGTTATCGTCGTCTATGGTCCATTTGCCGGTATTGTCGGAACTTTTGTCCGATACGGGGGAAAAGGGCGTGTGGTGGTTAACATCGAAGCACTGGGGCAGTATGCCGGTGTGGATGTGAATGAAGAGGACATCGAGATACTTCCGGAAATATTGTCATAACGACTTGACTTAGTATGGGTTTGCATTTTATAAAAAAATTGAAAGTTGCGAATCGAATCATTTTTCGGGTATGAGGTTTTTTTTAATTAAATTGACATTTGAAACATTTGCAATTAAAAGCACGAAACAAATTGATAGGGGATCCATCTGTTTTTTTACGGGATAGGGGCATAAAATTCAAGGAAATTTAATTGTCGTCCGATATTCTAACAAGGAGGATATATGAACAAACTGGAGCTTATTTCCGCTTTAAAAACCGAAGCAAACATCTCCAAAGCAGAAGCGGCAAAAGTTGTCCAAATATTTTTTGATAACATGGCAGAGGCCCTGGAAAGAGGTGAACGTGTGGAAATTCGAGGCCTGTGCAGTTTTTTTGTCAAAAATTACAAAAGCTATACCGGAAGAAATCCTAAAACCGGGGGAAAGGTCTTGATTAAACCCAAAAAACTTCCGTTTTTCAAATCCGGAAAAGAATTAAAAGAACGTGTAGACAGTTAAATTTGTGTCGGGTTTTCAATCGATGCTTGAATTTGAGTCGATATTGGGCCAAGAAAAGCCGATACGACTTTTAAAGACGCTTCTTCGAAATGAGACCATACCCCATGCGCTTCTTTTTCTCGGAGTCGAAGGCGTGGGCAAAAAGACGACAGCCATGGCATTTGCCATGGCCTGTAACTGTATGGCCAAAGGGGAGGAGAACCATTCTGAAGAGAAAGAGACTCGGTCTAACCATTTTACAGCACCGAAAATTATAAAAAAAAGCGAAATTTGCGGCTGTTGCAAATCATGCAGTAAAATCAAATCTGGTAATCATCCGGACATCATTCTGGTTGAGCCGACAGGTTCCTTAATCAGGATTAACCAAATACGTAATCTGTGCAGCACCCTCGTCATGAAACCTTATGAGGCAAGATTACGCATGGTTATAATCAGTGATGCTCAGACCATGAATCCTTCGGCAGGGAATGCCCTTTTAAAGGTATTGGAGGAACCTCCGGATCGCACTGTTCTGATACTTACTGCCCTGCAGACATCTGATCTTCTTCCCACGATCGTATCGCGCTGCCAGCATATTCGATTTAATCCGATTCCCCGTAATTACATTGAAGCATTGCTGATGGAAAAGCAGGGAGCAGACCCCGACGATGCCAAGATTATAGCGGCCATGGCAAACGGCAGTATTTCCAAGGCCGTTTCCATGATGCGGCGGATGAATAAAATAAACTGGATAAAGCGAAGGGCCTGGCTTCTCAATGAACTTGAATCATTGCCTTTACGGTCTATTCCTTCGCGGCTGGCATTTGCAGAGGCCCTGTCGAAAAACAAAGAAGTCCTTTCGGACTCGCTGGAGGTGATGAAATCCTGGTTTAGAGACCTGGTTATCTGCAAATTCCATCCGGGAAAAATTATAAACAAAGACTTGGGCGAAACGATTCAACGAAATTCCAAAAATATGACCGTTGCGTCGCTTCTTTCAAAAATTGATGATATTCATTTGGCACAGAAAAATATTCAAGCCAACATGAATTTGAGATTGACCTTGGAAGTATTAATCTTGGGGCTTGCTAAAGTGTAAGTTGCAAGTTGCAGGGCTTGTAATTCGTAGGCTATGAAAACCACTAAAATGAAACCATGAAGAAAGTCGTTGGAATAAGATTTAAGCCTGCCGGAAAAGTGTATGACTTTGACAGCGGTGCATTTGTGCTAAAGTGCGGGGACCATGTGATTGTTGAAACCGAACAGGGGCTTGGAATGGGGATGGTCGCCGTTCCGCCGGTGCTGTTCGAGGAATCGGCTACAGCCCGATCGGGCAAGCCGTTAAAGAAGGTGTTTCGCCTGGCGAACCAGAACGATTTTAATCAAAGAGAAAAAAATTTAGAGACCGAAAAGCAAGCCCATGCCTATTGCCTGAATTGTATTCGGGAACTGGATCTTAAGATGAATCTTTTTTCTGTTGAGAGTTCATTTGATGCAAGCAAATCAACATTTTTTTTCACATCTGAAGGACGGGTGGATTTCAGACAGCTTGTAAAGATGCTGGTTAAAAAATTCGGTGTCAGAGTAGAGATGCGGCAGGTTGGAATACGCAACCAGGCAAAAATGTGCGGCGGCATAGGAAGATGCGGGCGCCAAATATGCTGTTCGTCATTTATTGAGAAATTCGGGCCTGTTTCAATTCGAATGGCAAAAGAACAAGGACTGTCGTTAAATCCTACCAAAATTTCCGGACAGTGCGGCAGACTCATGTGCTGCCTGACCTTTGAACAGGAGATGTACCAGAAAATGATGGAAAATTTTCCCAAAATCGGTGCAAAGGTAAAAACGAAAAACGGGGAAGGTAAAGTGGTACGTCATAATGCGATATTCAATCGTATAGCTGTTCGTTTGGAAGACGGTCAGGAGATAGAGGCGAGGCTTGATGAGATTATTTCCTGAGTTTATCAATTTTGATCGTGTTGAATATAACGAAAGCATCCGGCTTGGGAGAAACAATGAATAAACCTTTCTATATAACCACGCCCATCTATTATGTGAATGACAGACCCCATATCGGGCACGCCTATACCACCCTTGTGGCCGATGTTGCCTGCAGATTTCATTCCATGCGCCAGGAAAAAACGTTTTTTCTGACCGGTACGGACGAGCACGGCGACAAGGTTGTCCGTGCCGCTAAAAAGGAGAATCTAAGTCCCCGGACCTACGTTGATAAAATAAGCGGACTTTTTAAGGACCTTTGGCCCGAGCTCGATATCGAATACAGTTATTTCATCCGTACGACGGATGCTTCCCATATGTCGCTGGTCAAACAGATTATGCAGAACATCTATGATTCCGGTGATATTTATTTCAGTGATTACGAAGGGCTCTATTGTTTTGGGTGCGAGCGCTTTTATACCGACCGAGAGCTGACTGACGGTAAATGCCCTGACCATGAAACAGTGCCTGAACACATAAAGGAATCCAACTACTTTTTCAGGATGAGTCGTTATCAGGACTGGCTGATCGATCATATTCAGAGCAATCCTGATTTCATAAGCCCGGAACGGTATAGAAATGAGGTTCTGTCCTTCCTCAAGGAGCCTTTGGAGGATCTTTGCATTTCCAGGCCCAAAACACGTCTTAGATGGGGAATTACACTCCCCTTTGATCAAGATTATGTTACCTATGTCTGGTTCGATGCGCTTTTAAACTACGTCTCGGCCCTCGAGTATCCTGATGGAGATCGGTTTAAAACGTTCTGGCCGCATGTAGAGCACGTTGTCGGCAAAGATATCTTGAAGCCCCATGGGATCTACTGGCCGATCATGCTCAAGGCGGCTGGAATACCGGTATACAGGCAGCTTCATGTTCATGGATACTGGAATGTCCATGAAAGCAAAATGTCCAAAAGTATCGGAAATGTCGTAGAGCCGCTTCAACTTAAAAATATTTACGGCCTTGATGCGTTTCGCTTTTTTCTAATGCGCGATATGACGTTTGGGCTTGATTCCAATTTCAGTGAAGACGCACTGGTTCAACGCATTAATTCGGATCTGGCCAATGATCTCGGGAATCTGTTCAGCAGAGTTCTTGCAATGGTCCACAAATATTTTTCCGGAATTGTTCCTGAAATTGATGACCAGGTGGAACATGAATTTGGACTCGGTCTGAAATCGGAAGCATTGGAAGCCATTGCTGCGTTCGAAGCGGACATGGAGGGATTTTTATTTAACAAGGCGATTATGGCGATCTGGGAATTTATTGGTCATATGAACAAATATATCGATCTTACGACCCCTTGGGTGCTTGCAAAGAAAAAGTCCAGCCGGAAACAGCTTGAGGTGGTCATTTATAACCTTCTTGAAGCCTTGAGGATTATATCCGGTTTAATCTATCCCATCATGCCGCAGACGGCAAAAACCATGCAGAAACATCTCGGCATTCCCCCCAAAGCGCAAACTTTTAATATCGACACCCTAAAAACATGGAAAACGCTGAAGCCCGGGAAGAAGATTCCCAAAGCAATTACACTTTTCCCAAGGATCGATATGGAAAAAGAGAAAATAACGATGTCCGGCAAAAAGAAACCGGGTCCTGATGTACTTCCCTTGAAACCCGAAATAACCCTTGACACATTAAATAAAGTCGATCTCAGGGTAGCCACGGTAATTCGTGCCGAAACGATTCCCCGTGCAAAAAAATTGTTAAAGCTCGAAGTCGACATGGGCGAAAAAAGAACCATCGTGGCCGGTATATCGGAGGCCTATTCTCCGGAAGATCTGGAGGGCAAACAGGTTATTGTCGTTGCAAACTTGAAACCGGCCAAGTTGATGGGGATACTCTCAAACGGTATGTTGCTGGCTGCCACAGAATCAGACAGTTGCGCCGTAGCAACTCTGGACAAAAAAATGACACCAGGAACTTCTCTGAGCTAAAGTCAGAACCGGGTATCTTAAATGGTGACTGGGCCATAAAAAATAATAATTAATAGTAAAATCGCTTTGCTTAGCCAAAAACATTTTGATCCTCCAGGATAATACGATGCTCAAAAGACTTAAAACGGATAGGACGGCTGGTGAGAGACCAAACTGGCGGGAATATCAGGACGGTCTTAAGCGGTATGGAACAAAACAGAAATTCTTTAAAGGTATTTTTAAATGTTGCGGTTTGGTTTTCCTTTTATTTCTTGTGGCCTACGGGATAACCAGCGGTCTGGGCGAAAAATCAACTCCTCGTTCGGCAACAGGTTATGTTTCACCGCCCAATGATAATCGTTCAATCGACAAAAAGACCGCTCAGCGCTTACTTAATCCTGCATCTTTTATCAATCTAAAGGAAAAGAGTTTCGATGTCGTTTCAGACAATGGCAAATTAAAGGTGGAAACCAGCATTGATATTCGGCTACAGAATTATCTTCTATCAAAGCTGAATACATCTAACGCTCGATATATCGGCATTGTGGCCATGGATCCGATGACCGGCAAAATTCTATCCATGGTGAGTTATGATAAGACCAATCCGTCCAACAATCCATGTATAGAAAGCAAATTCCCTGCGGCGAGTATCTTTAAAATCGTAACCGCATCTGCGGCGATTGAGAAATATGGTTTCAGTCCGAACCATATATTTACTTACAATGGCATGAAGCACACCCTGTACAAGTCTCAACTCAAAGATCGAAAAAACAGGTACACCAATCGGGTAAAATTCGAAGACGCATTTGCCCAGTCGGTGAATCCGGTGTTCGGGAAAATCGGTGCCAATTATCTGGGAAGGGGCACACTTGAAGAATATGCGAAAGCCTTCGGCTTCAACAGGGACATCAATTTCGAACTTTACGTTGATCCCAGTTGTATCTCTGTGTCTGATAAACCCTACCATTGTGCCGAGATCGCCAGTGGGTTCAACAAGCAAACAATAATGTCTCCCCTTCACGGGGCAATGATGGCTTCGGCGATTATCAACAACGGCAGACTCCTGGAACCCACTATCGTTGATCAGATTATGAATGAAAAGGGACGTATTATCTACCAGAATGAATCGATTACGATGAACCAGGCGATTGACCCAAATGCATCCGAGACGCTGAGTCGTCTGATGCAGACCACGATAAGTAACGGCACTGCCAGAAAGTCTTTCCGGCGATACCAGAAAGATAACGTCCTTTCAAAACTCAACATCGGCGGTAAAACCGGCTCAATTGACAATCAATCTCACGATGCCCGATATGACTGGTTTGTGGGGTTTGCCGAAGAAAAGCGGGGGCAGGGGAAAATCGCTTTGTCCGTTATTGTTGCCCATGAAAAATATATCGGTCTTCGCGCAAGCTACTACGCACGTTTGGTCATGCAAGCCTATTTTAAAGATTATTTTGCGAAGAACCAGGAACAGACCAGTGAAAGCTAATTTGAAAAAATCGGGGTACTGTCAGATTTTCAATCGATAATCTAACAAGGAGATTCATCATGCCTGGGTTTGAAATATTTGGCGATGAAGAACGTAAGGAAGTTCAGGATGTTCTCGATACGGGTGTTTTGTTCAGATATGGTTTCGATGGTGCCCGAAAAGGGCATTGGAAGGCAAAAACATTTGAAACTGAGCTGGCAAAACGAATCGGTACAGATTATTGCCACCTGTGTTCCAGCGGTACCGCAGCACTGTGTATTGCGTTGGCGGCATGCGGAATCGGTGCGGGAGATGAGGTCATTGTCTCCCCGTTTACGTTTATCGCGACCATTGAAGCGGTTTTAGCAGCCGGTGCAGTTCCTGTTTTTTCTGAAATAGATGAAACACTTTGTCTGGACCCTGAATCCTTGGAATCCGCCATCACCCCTCGGACAAAAGCCGTATTACCGGTCCATATGTGCGGCGCCATGGCACATATTGAAGAGATTGGTAATTTTTGCAGCCGAAAGGGGCTTGTATTGATTGAAGACGCCTGCCAGTCCTTTGGTGCCACATTTAACGGTAGAGCGCTGGGGACTTTCGGCCAAATGGGTTGTTTTTCATTCGATCCCGTCAAAACCGTTACCTGTGGTGAGGGCGGCGCAGTCGTAACCGATAACAAGGCGCTTTATATCCTTGCCGATGCATATGCCGATCACGGACACGATCATATCGGCAATGATCGAGGTCTTGAAGGCCATCCGATTCTGGGAACAAACTTTCGTATCAGTGAACTGAATGCGGCCGTCGGCGTGGCTCAGCTCAGAAAGCTGGATTTTATCCTGGAGAAACAGAGGGCGCATAAAAAAGTCATCAAGGATGCTTTGGCCCGTTTCCCCCAAATCCGTTTTAGAGAGATTCCTGATCCAAAAGGGGACTCTGCGACATTCCTCTCTTTTTTCATGCCGGATGAATCTCAGGCCGGAAAGGCAGCGAAATCCCTCGGTATTGCGGGCGTTGATTCCTGTTTTTACTGGTATGTCAACAACTGGCATTATATTCGACAGTGGGACCACTTCAAAAAGCTGAGGTCCCCGGCCAGGTTGCCGATAAAACTGATTAAAGATCGTCCCGACTATGATAATCTGCGGCTCGAAAAATCGGACGGCATTATGGCCAGGAACATATCCATGCAGATAAAACTGTCCTGGACGGAGGATGATTTGTCCCGGCGGATAGAACGAATTACGGAGGTATTTGGAAAAATAGTGAATAGTAAATGATTGATGGGTGATGGGTAATGGATGATGGGTTAGAGGAAATAGAAAGAGGAAAGAGAAAATAGAAAAGAGGAAATAGGTGAGAGGGGTAGGTGATAGGGTATATTCCGAACAACCACCTCTTAAATATTTGCCTATCACCTATAACCTGGGGGTCTTGCTATGTTTCGAAACTTTAAAATGATTTCTTATGTCGTTTTCGGCCGGGGTTGTTTCAACCAGTTGGATGATATCCTTGCCGAAAGACTTAAATCCGATGATTCTTTTATGGTTTTTTTGGTGGACGACGTTTTTCTCGAAAGCACACTGGAAAAAAGGATACCGGTAAAAGGTCAGGACATGCTTGTTTGGGTCAACGTTGATGATGAGCCCAAAACAAAATATGTCGATGCGTTGACACGGGAGATACAAGATTTTTCCCGTCAATTGCCTGACGGGGTTATCGGGATCGGTGGCGGCAGTACCATGGATATCGCCAAAGCGGTATCCCTGATGCTCACAAACCCCGGTTCTTCCGCAAATTACCAGGGCTGGGATCTTGTTAAAAATCCGGGTATTTATCATGTGGGCATCCCCACCTTATCCGGAACCGGAGCCGAAGTGTCCCGTACAACCGTATTGACGGGACCTGAAAAGAAGCTCGGGATCAATTCCGATTTCACGGTATTCGACCAAATCATTCTTGACCCCGAGCTGATTGCATCGGCCCCGGTGGATCAGCGTTTCTATACGGGAATGGATTGTTACATACATTGTGTGGAATCCCTAAACGGCACGTATCTCAACACATTCAGCCAGGCGTATGGCGAAAAGGCCATGGAACTCTGCAGAGACGTTTTTCTGGGTGACGGTCCGGACAGCGATGATAAATTGATGATGGCGTCATACTGTGGTGGCATGAGCATTGCATACTCACAAGTGGGTGTATGCCATGCGCTTTCATACGGTCTTTCATTTGTGCTGGGAATTCATCACGGAATTGGAAACTGTATCGTTTTTGACTACCTCGAAGACTATTACACCCAAGGGGTGCTCGAGTTCCGTGAGATGATGAAAAAACACCATATTACGCTTCCCCGGAATCTGGTAGCCGATATTGAAAGCGAAAAACTGGAAAAAATGGTGGATGTCGCCCTTGTACTGGAGCCCCTTTGGGAAAACGCGCTGGGAACCGGATGGAAGAAAATTATGACTCGTGACAGGATTAAAGAATTGTATCGGAAAATGTAATCCTGCACAAAAGACTTTTTACGAGTTTGTCAATCCTGGGAAGTCCAATGAATTCAATATCGAAAATAATCATTATATTCAAATGGGTCTATGGAAGAATCCTTTCTATCCTTCTAACCGACGTCTATTTTGGAAGGCACCTGTCCCGTATACCGAACCGCGCCATTGTATTTTTTCCGTGCCGTGATAACACCCTGTGCTGCGGATTAACGGGTATCGTCTCATTTAATAAAAAAAATAAAACAGGCGGCCGTGTCGATATTCCCGTTTTGAATGATTTGCTCAAAAAGATCGAAGCACAACGGTTTCATGACTGCAGACAAAATAAATCGTGCTTTAAAGATCACTATTTGGGCGGTCAAGGGGAAATCGATGCGCTTTTGCAGGCGATCCATACGTTAAAAGAAAGTGAGTCTTTTTATAGTTGTTTCATCAACAAGCAAAGCCAGGATGAACTTTCGAAATTTGCCGAACGCCTTTCCGAACTCGTCGATTCAGAATCAAAACTTCTGACCGATCATATGGGGCGTCTTGATGCTGAAGATGTGGATGTTCTGAATAAGCGTATCGATCATATTAAGGATATTGCCTGGTGCCTTACCTCCGAGATTGCCGGGAATATTAAAAAGATTAACAATCTGTTGGGAAATGACAACCGGAATCCCGGCGTGGCTGTTGTAAATATCTTCAAACAAATCAATGGGGTGATGAACAGTATCGACCGGCTTGAGGTTAGAGGCCGCGATTCGGCGGGCATCTCCATGATGTATATTCTCGATGGTGCTGAATTCGACAGGTTCAAAGAAACCCTTGCAAAGGAAAATCTTCTTGAACAGTTCAAAGCGCGTTCAGATCAGGATGTTCTCGTTAACGCCGGAATAAACATAAACCAGACCAAAAATGAAAACGGGCAAAGGCAGGTTGCCCTTGCGTTGACCTATAAAGTTGCCGCGGAAGTCGGGCGTCTTGGAGATAATATTCGTTTTTTACGCAACCAGATCAAAAATGATGACATTCTGCAACAACTGATCACATTTCCCCATAAATACCGTACGATTTCCGCCCATACCCGATGGGCCTCGGTGGGTGCTATCAGCGAACCGAACTGCCACCCCGTTGACAATAAAATGTCAGGCAATCAGATTCCACAAAGCGGCATCATCCACGCCTGCCTCAATGGAGATATCGACAATTATCTTGAACTGAAAAAAGAACATGAACGGCAGGGGTGTTTTACACATAAAGATATCACTACGGATACCAAGATCATTCCGCTTCAAATCGAGATGTATATCAAGCAAGGTTTTGATGTGGAGGAGGCCTTCCGGCTGGCGGTCAATGATTTTGAGGGATCGCATGCCATATCCATGCATACCGACCTGGCGCCCGGCAGGCTTTTCTTGGCGCAAAAAGGGAGCGGGCAGGCCATTTTTGTCGGTATTGCAAGGGATCACTACGTACCGTCCTCAGAAGTGTATGGCTTGGTCGAAGAGACGCCCTTTTTTATAAAGATGGACGGGGGAAAACAAGTCCCTGGAAAAGACGGATCGACCCGGGGGCAGATTTTCATTCTAAACCAGGAATCTGCCGGAGGAATAGACGGTATTAAGGCCATGTATTATGACCGAACCCCGGTTTCATTGACGGAAAAGGACATAAAGTACACTGAAATCACTTCGAGGGATATCGACCGCCAGGAATTTCCCCATTATTTCTTAAAAGAAATCTCAGAGTCTCCGGTTTCCGTGGAGAAAACCCTTCAGAACCGGTGGAAAATCAGCGAGGATAACGGAGAGGGTTATGTCGTTACATTGGATGAAAAGACATTTCCCGCAAAGCTGCAAAAAGCCCTGACGGATAATCAAATACGACGGATTTTTCTTATCGGGCAGGGGACCGCCGGTGTGGCTGCCTTGGCGTGTTCGGACATTTTGAGTTACTATATGCACGATCCGTCGTTTTTTATCGGTGCATTGAAAGCATCGGAGCTGAGCGGATTTAAACTTTGCGACACGGATGAGCCAAACAGCATGGCAGATGCCCTTGTGATTGCCATCAGCCAGTCCGGAACGACGACAGATACCAATCGTGCCGTGGATATGGTGAAAGAACGCGGCGCCTACACCCTCGCCATTGTTAACCGCAGGGATTCGGATATTACCTTTAAGGTTGACGGCGTTATGTACACCAGCAGCGGCCGGGATGTTGAAATGTCAGTGGCCTCAACCAAGGCATTCTATTCACAGATCGTAGCCGGAGCGATTTTAGGGCTTAAAATTGCCCAGCTCAAAGGGCGAAGGCGGGATGATTTTGTTTCAGCGGAAATAAAACAGCTTCTTGAGCTGCCCGGTCATATGAGAACCGTTCTGTCCATGCATAATAAGATCGGAAACTCAGCCAAAAAGCTTGCCACAACCAAAATATACTGGGCCACCGTCGGCAGCGGTCCCAACAAGGCGTCCGCGGATGAAATCCGGATCAAACTGAGTGAATTGTGCTATAAGACGATTTCATCTGATTTTATTGAAGATAAAAAACACATCGATCTTTCATCAGAGCCGCTGATCATTATTTGTGCCGCCGGAGCAAGGGGCACCGTTATCGGTGATATTATAAAAGATACGGCTATATTTCAGGCGCACAAAGCGACGCCGGTGGTCATTGCCGATGAGGGTGAAGACAGGTTTGCCCCCTATGCTGCGGATGTGTTTCACGTCCCAATGGTCAGTGAACATTTTGCGCCTATTTTGAATACACTGGTGGGTCATATCTGGGGGTACTATGCGGCGATGGCAATCAATGAGGGCTCACAATTTTTTTACGAATTCAACAAAGATATTCAGAACACCGTAGATGACTTTGCCAAAAAGGGTATGGACGTTTATGAACTTGTCCTGGAAAAATCCTTCAGGGAAAAAGTCGCTGTTTTTTATAATGAGTTCAGAAGAAAAAAGGCGGCCAACAGATTTCCTGCTGTCATGGGGATTGAAGCGGCATCGGATTTGACCCTTTTGCTTAAATATTTATCCGGCCGGCTGCCGGTATCCGATTTTGAAATAGATTTCGGCCAAAAAGGAACCGCTCTGAACATGTTGAACAGATTGATTGCGTGTTTGGGGGAATCGATTAACTGCATGTCTCGACCTGTAGATGCCATCCGGCACCAGGCCAAGACCGTCACGGTGGGGACAAGCCGTATCAGCGAAAAGCTTGAAGGCATGCTGTTCGATTCATTGGCGGAATACAATATCAGCACCTCCCAGTTGATCAACAGGAATATTATCGTTCTTAAAAATCTCCAAAAGATCGTTGAAGGAATAGAAGGGGCTATCCTGTACAGAATCGACGGTTTGAATGTTCTCGGCGAACCGACAGAGAAGACATCCATTGAGATCATTAGAAAAGACGGGGTGTTAAAACCGATTCCGTCCCGAGTCGAGACGGACCATTTGCTCAAGGGGACCAAAAGAATTATTGTTCAGGAAGGGAATGTTTATATCGGTATCGGCCGAAAAGATGACCGTAGCATCATTGTTATCCCGATTATATCCACCTCTCCTGATATGCCGAATATAATTGAAAATATATTGCTTTTGAATATTTCGTTTAAAGAAAATGTACCGCTTTCGGTCAAGATAAAGGCCCTTGGCGGAAAATATGAAAAGATTAAAAACATTGTTCAGGAGAACAGCGTAAAGTGGAACGACGGGTATCTTGAACTTGTGGAGATGAAGGCGCTCTTTGGAATATCTGCCGAAAAGATCGGCGAATTTATCGTTTCCGCAGTGAACCACTCAACCCCTTAGCGAAGCTTTTATATTTTATAGCATGTAAGGTATTTTCCGGTTTAATCGGATCCTTTTTAGGTCGATCCGGGTGTCATAGACCAAAATTTCGACACCCTTTTCGACAGACTGCCTTAGCGCCCTTCCATATTCCGGATCGATATGATCGGCGGGTTGAAACAGTTTTGCATCCATCCGCTGTATCACGTAGAACATGACACAGCGAAGCCCATCGGAAACAAGGGCGGAAAGCTCCACCAGGTGCTTGAGTCCTCTTGATGTTACCGCGTCCGGGAAAAATGCCACCTTGTTTTTTACCAAGGTGCAGTTTTTAATTTCTACAAAGCATCGACTTTTATCTTCCCTGCTCAAAAGAATATCGAGCCGTGTATGATTGGAGATTTTGACTTCTCGATCGACCCTGTGGTAGCCGTTAAGATCTTCAACCCGGCCGGCCTCGATGGATTCTGCGACCAGTCTGTTGGGAACCAGGGTGTTGACACCCACAAGAGATGTGGGCATCTCTATAAGTTCCCATGTGTATTTTAGCTTCCGTTTGGGATTATCATGTAACGACAGATAGACCGGCCTGCCGGGTGAACAGCATTCCTGCATGCTGCCTGAATTGGGACAGTGGGCGGTGACCGTTTCGCCATCCTTCAGTTTTACATCGACCATGAAGCGCTTGTATCGTTTAACAAGGACCCCCGGTATGAGTTCCGGCCAGACCAGACCTTCTGTTGTTTGGGCACTTTTGGTTTTTTTCATAATGATCCGTAATCTACCCTGCCCGCTCGTGCCTTACGTGGCAGGCGGGTCAAACAGCTTCCAGTAAAAATTTAGGCACACCTGAAGCTTCCTAAACACAGATTTGTTTCAAAAAGCTGAACAGTTACGAAATTTTAACTTAAACACATTATCTGACCCGGTTCAAGCGTGTAAGCGGATGTTTTGAAAAATGTAGCCCAAATCGTTATAAATATTGTTGAAAAGATCTGTTTTCTCTGTTAAATCAATGTCGTTGTTACAACCGTAAACAGACAGGAGATAGGACATGCCGGATAAAAAAGATTTTATTATCAAAGATAAGAGGATGTTCGCGGAATGGGATAAGGATCAAGATAAAAAAGAAGAAAAACCCAAACCTTTGGATGAAAAAGCCAGGGCCGAAGAACCCAAAAAGGCTGCCGTACCCGAGGAAGATAAAGAGGACATTCAGCTGCCGGAAATTAATTTTGCGACCTTTATTTTTTCTTTGAATCATTCCGTTCTGGTCCACCTGGGTGTTATAGAAGACCCGGTCTCCGGGAAAATGGCAAAGAACCTGCCGCTTGCCAAACAGACCATCGATATCCTGGGTATGATGGAAGAAAAAACCCGTGGGAATTTAACCAATGACGAAGAGAAGATGCTTAAAAACATTCTTTATGATCTGCGCATGATATACATTAAAGAAAAGGGATAACCCCGTTAACCCATGAAAATTCTTTGTCCTGCTAAAGTGAACCTTTTTTTGCAGATCATAGGAAAACGGCGCGACGGCTATCATGACCTTGTAACCTTAATGTGTTGTATCGGGCTTTATGATACCGTTTCACTTACATTCGGCGCTAAGGATATTACTGTTTCCTGTGATCACCCCCTGGTTCCCGAAGATAACAAAAACCTCGCCTGGGTTGCGGCACATCTTTTTTTCAGAACGCTCAAAAAAACCGAAGGTGTAAGTATTCGTATTCAAAAACAGATACCTGTTGCAGCGGGCCTTGGCGGGGGAAGCAGTAATGCCGCTGCCGTTTTTTTAGGGTTAAACCGCTTTTACGGATACCCCTTTTCAAGAGAAGAGCTCATGGCCATGGGTCATTCAATCGGGGCTGACGTTCCTTTTTTTATTTTCCAAAAACCGGCCATCGCTTCCGGAATCGGTGAGAAACTGGAGCCTTACCAAGGGCTTAAAAATCTTAAGATTTTATTGGTTTTTCCGGGGTTCAGTGTCTCAACCGCCGAGGTTTATAAAAAACTGAATTTGGGATTGACAAAGTGTAAAAAAAAACTTAAAAGTTTCCCTTTAAACAAGCAGAATTTTGATCCAAGATGTCATTTATGCAATGATCTTGAAGCTGTTACGGCATCGGAGTACCCTGTTATTAATTCTGTAAAAACGGTGCTTTTAAACCATGGAGCATTGGGTGCCCTAATGGCAGGAAGCGGGCCGACCATATTCGGTCTTTTTTCTGACTCGGATGAAGCTTCAAAAGCACGTCATGCACTTTCCTGTATCGATAAATGGCAGTTGCATCTTGCAGATATGATCACGCAGGATTCAGGATTCAGGATTGATGATTCATGATGCAGGATGCATGATGCCGGTTACAAGCTACGGAATTCAGGGGTCGGGGTCCAGGGACTAAAGATATCGGATGCAGGTGTATTATGGGTCAGGCATCTTGCATCTTCCCTTCTGGGGCGTCGTCAAGCGGTAAGACACAGGATTTTGGTTCCTGCATTCGGAGGTTCGAATCCTCCCGCCCCAGCCAGTTTTTGTTCATTTGGAAATTGTCGATATTTTTTTAAACGGTTTCATATAAAAAATGAAGCGTTCAGGATTACCGAGTGGTAATATAAATGTCTGATTTTATAATATTTGCTGGAAATTCAAACCCGGATCTGGCCAAAAAAATATCTGATTATCTTAATGTCCCTTTAGGCGGGGAAAAGGTTAAGAGATTCAGTGACGGCGAGATTCAGATTGAAATCGATGAAAATGTTAGGTCCAGACATGTTTTTGTTATCCAGTCTACCTGCTGTCCCGTGAATGATAACTTGGTCGAGTTGCTGCTGATGATCGATGCTTTCAAACGGGCTTCGGCCGCCAGCATCACAGCCGTATTGCCCTATTACGGCTATGCCCGCCAGGACAAGAAGGTCGCCCCCCGGGTCCCAATCAGCGCCAAACTGGTGGCGGATATGCTGACGGTTGCCGGTGCGACCCGGATCATAACGATGGATCTTCATGCCGGTCAGATTCAGGGCTTTTTTAACATTCCGGTGGACAACCTATTTGCCGCAGCGGTTCTTATCGATTATATCAGGAAAAATTTTAATAATGACCTTGTCATCGTTTCTCCGGATGCCGGCGGCGTTGAAAGGGCGAGAGCCTTTGCCAAACGCCTGGACGCCAATCTTGCGATTATTGATAAGCGCAGGGATGCCCCCAATAAAGCCAAGGCAATGGCCGTTATCGGTGATGTTGCCGAAAAAGTCGTGGTTATTCTTGACGACATGGTCGATACCGCCGGAACCTTGATTGAAGCCGCAGATGCTATTATGAGAAAGGGCGCCAAAGCGGTTCATGCCTGTTGTGCGCATCCTGTCCTGTCAGGCCCATCTATTGAGAGGATTGAAAGCTCACCTTTAAAAACCCTGGTTGTGACGGATACCATTCCGTTGAGAAAAGATGCCAAAGCCTGTAAAAAAATAAAGGTACTGACCATTTCCAAACTGATTGGCGAAGCGATTATTCGCAGTTACAGGGGAGATTCGGTGACCTCTCTCTTCGTATAAAAGTCTTTTTAAGGAGGATAAATATAATTTGGAATTAATAGAACTGAAAACAAATACAAGAACCACGACGGGCAACGGTCCTGCACGTAGACTTAGGAAGGAAGGCCAGGTTCCTGCCGTGTTGTACGGATCGAAAGCAGAAACGGTTTTGCTTTCGATAAATAGCCATAGCCTGGACATGATTTTGAAGGGAGGTGGGGCCGGTCAGGTTCTCTTCAATCTTGTTATTCATGAAGACGGTGAAACCCGAACCAGCCTCGCAATGATAAAGGAACTGCAAATCCATCCGGTTTCCAGGAATTTCCTGCATGTCGATTTTTATGAAATAAACATGGATCAAAAGATAAAGGTTAAAGTTCCGGTTGTAACAACGGGTAAATCTGCGGGCGTAGAGCTTGGCGGTATGTTACAGATTGTGAGACGTGAGCTCGAAGTGCAATGCCTGCCTCTTAGCGTCCCTGAATCGATTGTAATTGATATCACCGATCTTGACATCGGAGATTCGGTCCATGTGGGAGATATTTCCTTAGAAGGTGAAATTGAGATATTGGAAGATGGTCACTATACGGTGGTAAACATACTCAGTCCGAAGATGGAAGAAGCAGAAGAACGGGAAGGGGAGGCTGAAGCGGAAGCTGCTGAAAGAGAGGAAACACCTGAAGCCGGTAGCGAAGAATAGTATTACAGGTATTATTTATGCCGAATGGAGGGTTACGCTTGGTGGTCGGACTGGGAAATCCCGGTGAAACCTATTCCAAAACGCGTCACAATGCCGGTTTCATGGTCGTGGATGAGGTTGCAGATACATTCTCTATTTCACTTGTAAAGCGAAAGTTTAAAACCATATTCGGTACCGGATCGATCCATGATGTTAAAGTTATCCTGGCAAAACCGATGGCTTTTATGAACAAAAGCGGACCCCAGGTTCAGAAAATTGCAGAATATTTCCGGATATTAAACGAAGATATTCTGGTGGTTCATGATGACATAGATCTTGCGTTTGGAAGATTAAAAATAAAAGAGAAAGGAGGGGATGGGGGGCACAAGGGTGTAGGATCAATCATAGATACCTTTGGCGGAGGTGATTTTACGCGTCTTCGTATGGGTATCGGGCGACCTGATGCCGGTAACGGTACTGATGATTATGTTCTGGACAACTTTACTTTAGAAGAAAGAAAAGTGCTCGGACATATCATCACCGCGGCAAAGGATGCCGTC
>JAWOIY010000038.1:0-7347 GCA_046484425.1 Desulfobacterales bacterium
CAATATACCCTTTAATAAATTACTGTTTGTATAATACTTGAATTTTTGGCTAATAAATTAGTCAACAGGTATAAATACTGGCTGCAATTGAATATCTAATTTTGAATTTATTTCGATTGAATTATCTTCCACACCATTAAAGTCTGTCCCTTGCCAATGGGAAAATTTATATCCATTTAAAGCAGTAGCAGTTATTTTAATAGGAATATCTTGAAAGTAAATTTAAAAGGAAATGACATCATGGCCAAACAGACCTTTGAAGATGCGATGAATAGGCTTGAGCAGATTGTAAAAGAACTTGAATCCACAGATCTCCCTCTTGAAAAAGCGATAAAAAAATTTGAAGAAGGCGTGCAATTGTCAAAATTTTGTTCCGAAAAGTTAGATGAAACAGAAAAAAGAGTCACCATTCTCCTAAAAGATCGGAATGGCAGTGTATTTGAGAAACCGTTTATCCCGGAAATTGAACCTGACGATGAATAATTTCAATCTGAATTCATACTTTTCCTCTAAAAAAATGCAGATCAATGAAGCTCTGGGCTCAATATTTACGGATGACTCGAGTAAAATTGTAAAAGCCATGCAGTATTCACTTATGGCAGGCGGAAAACGAATCAGACCGATTTTATGCATGGCTGCTGCCGAAGCCGTCGGCGGTCGGAGTGAAGATGCAATCAGGGCTGCTTGTTCACTTGAGATGATTCATACCTATTCACTTATACATGATGACCTGCCTGCGATGGACAATGACAAATTGCGCAGGGGAATGCCGACGTGCCATGTAGCTTTTGATGAAGCCACGGCAATTCTTGCCGGAGATGCCCTCCTCACGCTGGCTTTCGAGTTCCTTTCATCAACCGGATCTTCCCAAGGAAATCGAGCTTTAGAATGGATCAATGTTATGCATATCATAGCGAAAGCCGCCGGTTATAAGGGAATGATTGAAGGACAAATGCAAGACATGGCCGCCGAGGGCAACCAGCTCCGTTTAAAAGACCTTGAGAAAATGCATGCTTTAAAAACGGGTGCGCTGATCGAAGCATCCGTAACCGCAGGTGTAATTCTGGGAAAAGGTAGTGATGTACAGATTCAAAATCTTAAAGCCTATTCCAGAAATATCGGTCTCGCTTTTCAGGTCACCGATGACATACTCAATGTTGAAGGCGATCCGAATATTATGGGAAAAGATGCGGGTTCAGATCAATTGCGGGCAAAAAGCACCTACCCCGGCATTCTTGGCTTGGAATCATCAAGAGAATTCGCAAAAAAACTTGTCAAGGATGCCTTGAAAGCGCTTGAAAATTTTGATAATAAGGCGAATCCCCTCCGGGCTATTGCACATTATATTATTGAAAGAAAAAAGTAAGGAGTGATAACACCTTGAGCTTTCTTGAAAAAATTAATTCTCCTGCAGATTTAAAGAAAATGTCGAGAAAGGATCTCCCGCTTCTTGCTTCAGAAATACGGGAAGTGATTATCGACGTTGTATCCAAAAATGGGGGACATCTTGCACCAAGTCTTGGTGTTGTTGAATTGGCGATTGCCATTCACTATGTCTTTAACGCTCCTGATGACAAAATTATCTGGGATGTCGGTCACCAGTCTTATGCGCATAAACTGCTTACCGGAAGAAGAGAACGGTTTCACACGCTTCGCCAGTATGATGGAGTATGCGGATTTACACGTATGAGCGAAAGCCCCTATGATGCCTTTTCAACCGGTCACAGCAGCACATCTGTTTCTGCAGGGCTCGGAATTGCGTGTGCCAAGCGGTTGAAAAATGAAAATAAAAAGGTTATTGCGGTCATCGGAGACGGCTCTATGACCGCTGGGCTTGCCTATGAGGGCCTTAATCAGGCCGGAGATATTCATAAAAATATTCTCGTGATTTTAAACGACAATGACATGTCCATTGCACACAATGTGGGTGCTGTATCCTCTTTATTGAGTCGTACGTTTTCAGCAAAATATTTGCAGGATTTCAAGAAGGAGGTTGGGGACTTTCTAAAATCCTTGCCGAAATTCGGAGACGACATCTACCAATTCGCAAAGCGTTCCAAAGAGTCTTTTAAAACATTTATAACTCCGGGAATGTTGTTTGAAGCATTTAATTTCGAATATTTTGGCCCGATAAACGGTCATAAACTCGATCATCTCATCGACATTCTTAACAACGTCAAGTGTCTCAATGAACCTGTACTTCTCCATGTAACAACGCAAAAAGGTAAAGGGTACCCCCCTTCTGAAAGAAATCCGGTATATTTTCATGGCGTTGGATGTTTTAACGCCGATACCGGAGAGAGCATCAATGAAGACTGTTCCATTCCGACGTATACCCAGGTTTTTGGGCGGACTTTACTCAAAATGGCATCGGAAAACGATAGAATAATTGCGGTAACCGCAGCCATGCCCGAAGGTACGGGCCTTTCGAACTTTGCAACGACCTATCCGGATCGCTTCTTTGATGTGGGTATCGCAGAGCAACACGCCGTAACTTTTGCCGCAGGACTGGCCACCGAGGGATTCAGGCCTTTTGTGGCCATATATTCAACTTTTTTGCAACGCGCCTATGACCAGATATTACATGATGTCTGTATTGAAGCGCTTCCGGTAACTTTTGCAGTTGATCGTGGCGGAATTGTCGGTGAGGATGGAGCGACCCATCATGGGGTTTTTGATTTGTCTTATCTCAGAAGCCTTCCCAATATGGTGGTCATGGCACCAAAGGATGAAAATGAACTTTGCAGAATGCTCTCAACCGCTGTTTCCCATGATGGTCCAATTGCAGTTCGATATCCCAGGGGAATCGGTGAGGGTGTAAAATTTGAAAAACAAGATATCCCCATACCGATCGGCAAGGGAGAAGTGCTTAAAAAGGGAGATGATATTCTCATTATCGCCATCGGTCAATCTGTTAACGAGGCACTCATTGCACATGGCATGCTTAAAGAACAGGGAATTTCCGCCACGATTGTTAATGCCCGTTTTGTAAAACCGCTTGACACCGATTTGATAGGTGACCTTTCCAAAAAAATTCCACGAATTATTACCGTCGAAGAGAATGTTCGTCAGGGAGGATTCGGAAGTGCTGTTCTCGAATGCCTCTCCGACCTGGGAATATCCGGATTCCGTTTGAAATGTATCGGGCTGCCGGACAGCTTTATTGAACACGGTTCTCAAAAATTTCTCAGGTCTAAGTACGGCATTGACGCTCCCGCCATCTTCAACGCTGCAAAATACCTGATGAATGACGCCTGATGCCCGAAAGTAAAAAAAGACTCGATCTGGTCATTTTAGAAAAAGGGTTTGTACGCAGCCGACAACGGGCAAAGGCTTTGATTATGGCAGGTAAAGTTCTGGTGAACAACCATGTTGTCGATAAGCCCGGCTCAATTGTTTTATCAGATGACGATATTGTTCTCAAAGGAAAAGATCATCGTTATGTCAGCAGGGGCGGACTTAAACTGGAAAAAGCCCTCCAGGTTCTGGGAGTCGATATTACCGGTTTTGTGTGTCTCGATATCGGTGCATCCACAGGCGGTTTTACGGACTGTCTCCTTCAACATGGTGCCAGTCATGTGTATGCCGTTGATGTCGGCTATGGACAGCTGGCTTGGGAATTGAGGCAGGACCCGCGAGTTGTTGTCATAGAACGTACGAACATACGGTATATGCAGCCTGAAGCCGTACCCCAGCTCGTAGATCTCATTACCATAGATGTATCCTTTATTTCACTTAAAAAGGTTGTTCCGGAGGTAGTAAAGTTTTTGAAAAAAGGTGCCCGAATCCTTGCGCTGATCAAACCCCAGTTTGAAGTGGGCAAAGGGAACGTCGGCAAAGGAGGGGTGGTGCAAGCCCCTGAGCTTCATAATGATGTTATTGAAAATCTTTCCGATTTTTTTCTAAATATACATCTTGTACGCGAATTTGTTATCCCATCCCCCATACTGGGTCCCAAGGGAAACAGGGAATTTTTTATTTCACTAAAATTTTAAGTTGAGCTTGATTTTTTTTAAATTTAACTATAAAAATTTATGCTTTAAGATACGTATTGCCTAGAACCAACAGGGTTCAAATTTTTGCAGAGAGGAGATTAAATGACTGATAAAATAGATAGTCTGAGGAACATTGTTTTTGCAGCGCATGGCAGTGCCGGAAAAACTTCTTTGGCCGAAGCAATGCTTTTTAATGCAGGGGTCATCAACAGACTCGGCCGTGTAGAAAACGGTAACACAGCAATGGACTTTGAGCCGGAAGAACTAAAACGCAACATCAGCATAAGCAGTGGATTCCATCAATTCAACTGGAAAAAACATACCGTCAGTCTCATCGATACACCCGGTGATCAAAATTTCTTTTCAGACACAAAGAGCTGCATGCAGGCCGCTGATAGCGCGGTTTTTGTAATAGATGCCGTAGACGGTGTAAAAGTTCAAACCGAGCAAGCCTGGGATTTCGCAAAAGAATTCAATTTGGCATCTGTTATTTTTATTAATAAGCTTGATAGAGAGCGTGCGGATTTTATGCGTGCCTTTAAAGATGTCGCGGAATCTTTTGATCCAAAACCGATGGTCATTCAGCTTCCGATAGGATCCGAAGCGAACTTTACCGGTGTGATTGACCTCGTAAGCATGAAAGCTTTCACCTATGATGATAAGGGCAAGGCAACGAAAATTGACATTCCACCGGATATGCAGGATTTGGTTTCAGAAGAACGGGAGACGCTTATGGAAAATGTCATAGAATCTGACGATGCGCTCTTGGAAAGGTATCTTGAAGGAGAACCTTTGTCAGACGATGAAATTAAGGTTGCGCTGAGAAAGGGTGTACTGGCACGTGAATTTGTACCTGTTCTTTGTGGTTCTGCCACAAAGAATATCGGTATCGATCTCCTTCAGGATTTTATTGTCAATTGCATGCCTTCGCCATCGGACCGTGGCCCATGGATTGCTGCCAATGCGACCGGCGATGGTGAAGTTGAATGTTATCCTGATCCGGATGCTCCCTTCTCTGCCTTTGTGTTCAAGACCGTTGCCGATCCATTCGCGGGCCGCCTTTCAATATTCAGGATTGTTTCCGGGACACTTGGGGGCGATGGAAATTTTTTTAACGTCAACAAGGATACAAGTGAGCGATACAATCAGCTTTTAAGGCTTTTTGGAAAGGAGCAGAAACAGATTGAAAAGGCCGGACCGGGTTCAATTGCTGCGGTGGCCAAATTAAAAGAAACAACCACCGGCGATTCTATTTGTGACGGCAGCAGAAAGGTTAGATTTAAATGCGCAGAACCGCTTCCATCTTTGATTTCATTTGCCGTCAGGGCCAAGACCAAGGGTGATGAAGACAAGGTATTCACTTCTTTATCGAAATTGCTTGAAGAAGATATGGCGTTACAGCTCACTCGCAATTCCGAAACAAAGCAAATTCTGTTATCCGGTATGGGACAGGTTCATATTGAGGTTACGACTGAAAAGCTCAGAAGAAAATTCAATGTTGAAGTCCAGCTGGACAAGCCCAAGGTCCCCTATAAAGAGACGATTACCAAAAAAATCAGGGTCCAGGGAAGACACAAAAAGCAGACCGGTGGTCACGGTCAGTTTGGTGACTGCTGGATCCAATTGGAACCGCTTCCCAGGGGAAAAGGTTTTGAGTTTGTAGATAAAATTGTTGGTGGCGTCATTCCCAGACAGTACATACCGGCTGTAGAAAAAGGTATCATTGAATCGTGTCAAAAAGGGGTTCTCTCGGGATTCCCGTGTGTCGATTTCAGGGTTACTCTTGATGATGGTTCCTATCATGCTGTTGATTCATCTGAAATGGCATTCAAGATTGCAGGTTCTCTTGCTTTCAAGAAGGCAGCGAGAGAAGCAGGGCCGATTCTTCTGGAACCGATCATGAATGTTTTAATCACCGCTCCGGATGAATACATGGGAGATATCATGGGAGACCTTAACAGCAGACGCGGCCGGGTTATGGGTATGGACAGCAAGGGTAAAAATCAAGTGATTAAAGCACAGGTGCCTATGTCCGAATTTTTAACCTATGCGCCTGATTTAAATTCAATTACCGGAGGTCGAGGCATATTTTCCATGGAATTTTCACACTATGATGAAGTTCCTGCCCAAATCTCCCAAAAAATCGTAGAAGAAATAAACAGGGCAAAAGAATAGCCAATAAAAACGATTGACGTTTTTCAATGATACTTGCCACTAAGGCACTAAGACACAAAGTATATATTTATTCGGTCTTGAAAAACCTGGTCCTCTTGGCCAGGTTAGAGATAGATGGCTCTGCCTTGGAGTATTGTTCCAAAAAATACAAATTTCAAGCACCAAATTTCAAATAAAACTCAAATTCAAATATCCAATGACCAAAACCTTCCAGAACGAGACATTGTTTGGATATTAGAATTTCGGTCATTGGGATTTGTTTGGTACTTGGGATTTGATATTTGCGATTTCAGTAGGTCAAGGAATGCTTTCAATTTTTAGAATTAATCCCTATCCAAACCACAGTGCCTTACGGCACTTTCATCCAACATTTTCGGTAAGCCTCCGCGGTCTGAAGGGACAAATCCAAGAGATTTCTGCCATACTTCGTCGTCTTCCATGCATAAATAGATCGACACATGAGGCGCAAATTCCCTTATGCAGGAGACCATCTTGCGATATAAATCGATTCTCAGTGGTTTAAAATAACGCATCTTTCCGTCAAGGCCGGATATAAACTCTCCGTAAACGATCTTTGAAACCGGAAAACGTTTTTGGATGATCGGTTTGAGGGCCGGCATAAAGCGGAAGGCGCCAAGGCTGATCCAAACGACATTTTCAGGAGATATACTGGAAAAGAGCATTTCAATGACGCGCATGTATTCTTCTTCACATCCATCATATATGACCAGTGGATCAAAATGAAAACCAAGCGGGTATCCCCAGAATTCACAACTTGACGCAGCCCTTAGTCTTGCTGAAAGAGATGCTGTTTGTGTCTCCTCATGTTTTATGATCCGATCTGTATTTAAAGACCAAGAAATAATGGTTTTGTGATTGTGACGGAGTTCTTTCAGTTTTCCTACAGCCGACGTTTTGGTTTTAAGTTCCAGGACAGCCCTGGACTGTTTTGAAAATTTTGGGACGAGCAGACTGGAGAGATCCGTCCAGAGATCCCAGATCATGCTGTCTGTAAATTCTCCGGTTCCGATTCTGGTTAATGTATTTTTCAAAAAAAGATGGTCTAACTCCATGAAAATATCATCGTGATTGACAAAATACTGCAATATTGGTGGATGAAAGTAGGCCTGCAAAATGCAATAGGAACAGTCCATGGTACAAAATGTGCCAATATGCA
>JAWOIY010000156.1:0-21736 GCA_046484425.1 Desulfobacterales bacterium
CATTGCCCGGGAGAAGGCTTGAGCCGGATGACACTTTTTCGTTTCAGTGCCATCCGAATATATCCTGTTTTAATCGATGCTGTCGAAACCTCAATCTATTTTTATACCCGTACGATGTTATCCGTTTGAAAAACCGTCTAAATCTTACTTCCGACCGGTTTCTGGACGAACATGTGGATATTGTTTTGCGAAAATCGAACTTCTTTCCCGAAGTGCTCCTTCGAATGGCCGAAGACGAAGAGCGGACCTGCCCCTTTTTAAGCGACGCCGGATGTACGGTTTATCCCGACCGGCCGGACACCTGCCGGACCTTTCCGTTGGAACAAGGCGTCTTTTACGATGCCGAATGCAACACATCAAACGTTATCCATTTTTTCAGGCCCCCGGATTTTTGCATGGGGCAGCACGAGAAAAAACTGTGGACACCACAGTCATGGGCTCGGGATCAAGAAGCTGTTGTCTATAATAAAATGACCGCCCGGTGGTCGGAATTAAAGCGATTGTTCCAATCGGACCCCTGGGGTTCCCAGGGACCTGAGGGACCCAAAGCGAAAATGGCCTTCATGGCCACTTACAATATGGACCAGTTTCGAGATTTTTTGTTTAAAAGCAGCTTCTTAAAGCGGTACAAAGTAAAATCCAAGGTATTAAAGCAAGTCCGATCCGATGATGTGGAATTGATGGCGTTCGGCTTTGAGTGGGTGAAATTTTACGTTTGGGGGATAAAAAGCAAATATTTTAGCCTTAAATAACTGAGGGGTCGGGGTGTTTTTATTCGTTAGATCGCTCCATGGATAATGTCTTTTTCAAACAGCACACGATTTTTTTAAAAAAAATATCCATTCCGCATCCCTTCTGGGAACCAGGCATACTTACTCCCTTTCAGGGGTTAACCCAACACCACCACTTCGAAGGGTGGATACTTTATTAAATCTGTGGACACCCATACCGGGCAAATCTATTGTGAGAGTGTCTCCGTCTATTGTACCCGCAATAACGCCTCCTGATTTGGTATGGAGCCAGATTTTTTCCTTTCTGATCTCCCAGTAGAAAGAAACACTATCTTCTTCGATAGACCATGTTCCCTGGCCATTGGGCATTAACTCAAGATTTGCGATGGTTGTTTTTTGAGTCATGTCACTCGCTGTGGCGTATTTGCCTGCCACTTCGTTTTTCTTTTCGCAGCTTAACGTAAACAGCAAGGAAAAAATTAAAATCTTCATAAAAAAAGATGAGGATGCCCTTCGCATTAAATCTCCTTCAGCGTGAATGAAAATCTTTGTCCTAATTGGAAGATCCTATCAAAAAAGAAGATATGGATAGACATGCCGAGCCATATCAGATCTCTTGCGACGGTTCGCCAGCTTATCGATTCACCTATGGTGTGGAAACAGCCGCAACTTATGGGGGAACCGCTGATCAAATTTATATAAATGCCGATCGTGAATGCCAGCAAAAGAAAAGAGAGAATTGCGATCGCGGATCGGACCCGAATTCCGGCAAAAAGAAGTATTCCACAGATTAGCTCGATCCACGGAAGCACGACCGCCAATATATTTACCCCCCAGTAAGGAACGATCTGATAGCTGGCGATGGTTTCGGCGAATTCGGCGGTGTAGTTAATCTTGTACATGCTGGCGTAAATAAATATTCCGGCAATGTAAAGCCTGAAAACAAACGCAAGATATCTGTGCGTCAGACCTTTTTTAACAAACCGTATCACGGTCATGGCCCCAATGGAAATCCGCTTTTTTCCCAGGCGGTAAAACCGCCCGGAAATAATTTGACATTTTCATGTCCCCTGGAAGCAAGTTTAAAGAGAACTTCTTCATCATAATGCCTGCTGATATTCCTGCCGTAAACGATGATCTCTTTTTGAGTGTCAAGATTGCCGAAATTCATCATATAGACGAAATCAAATAAGGCCGGCGGCAAATTGACAGCCCCTTGGATATGATTTTGTCTAAAAAATTCGGCCGGTCTTGCGTCCACGAACAGGGCCGCACCCGCATCATGTTTCAATTTCGCCCATTGTAAATCTATGAGAGAAGGTGTTTTTCGAAGCCAGTTTTGAGGGATAAGGGAGACGCCAACCGGATTGGCGTAGTTGAATACGAGGCCTAATAAGAGACTGACACTACAAATCAATATAATATCTTTGGCTGATATCCGCGCGGCCTTTTCCATTTCTCCTTGGATGGCGGACTTGACACGTGCCTTGGCTCTTTCCAGAACTTCAATTTTATGCCTGCTGGTCGTAAGGTGTTCTATGGTCTTGCCCAGTTCGATGTTTCTCTTTTCCAGATCGATGTTAAGACGCTGGATTGTTTCAAACGACTTGGCATTGTCCAAAAAAACCATGAGGTGGTGGACGAGGGTCATTAAAAGTTCTAATTCATCTTCGGAAAAGTTTCCGCGGGTTATTTTGTTTCCAAAACCGATTACCCCGAGGTATGAATCATTGATAACAAACAGAATCTCGATTTGGGCTTCCACGGGCCGGATGGTGTTACCCCAAAAACTCCTGCCGGCCAACCTCAGGGCATTCATAGGGCCCAACTTGTTGACTTCGGAGAATTCAAAACATTTGTTTATCATGGTGTTGATTTGATCCTGCGGCAGCTTTTTGCGATTCTCATTTTTAATACCACGGCAGGTCATACACGTCGTTTTTTCTTTTCGATCGAGAAGCAGGATGTAACTTTGGCCCGCCCCAATAATGCCGATAATCATCAACAAGAAAGTTTCCAAAATCCTGTTGGTATCTTTAAGTCCACTCAGTTCGTGAAATATGTCATAGAAACTTTTTAAGTGAAAAAGCCGTCTGTCCAGATCGGCCCTGTTTTTCTCAACCTGTCCGACCGCATCCTCTAATTCCATGCTTTTTGTCTGCAGCTCGAACTTCAGCTTTCTGATGCTGTTCGCAGCGCGCGCATGAATAAGTGCAGATAAAAGGTTATACGTTAAGTCGAGGAGGAACTTTTGATCCTCATCATTGTAGGCTCCGGGGAGTATTTTTTCCCCGAGTCCCGTGAGCCCCAAACATTCGTTATTGATGGACCACCGGATCAAAATCATGGTTTTGTGCGGATAAGAAAAGTGATCGGACAGATTTTCGCAGCGAATCAGGCGGGCTTCCATGGGCGGGAGCGAACTGCCCCGCTGGTTTTCAGAAAAATAGTGCTGAACAACTTTTTTTGAATTTTTTTCGAGCGGCTCGATTTCGTCCTGCTCAAGTCCGCGGCCGGCAAAATAATGCTTGTTCGCTTCTTTGTCGGTCATACAAACAAACCCGCCGGCAATTCCAAGGGTGCCGATCGCTGACAGCAGGTAATTATTTATGATCTTTTCCTGATCTGAGTGGGAAAAAAACTCACGTCTTGTGTCCAGGAGGGAATCAGCATGAAACCTGCGCCGATCTATTTTATTTCGGTCATCAGTTTCGTACTTAATATTATTTTTCGGGTGTTCATTTTCCATGGTATTTGAACAAAATTGGTTGCGCTCATATTGATTCCGAAATTCCATGACGAAGACTCGCCTGTAATGCAACCCAAGCTGCCGGTTTTCAGGTATTAAACTCTCCATTCATGGGATAAATTTCTTAATCTCAAGATAGAACTTATCCATGTCTTCGATGGTTCCCAAATGGGTAAATACAACCTTACTGCCGCCGGTAATCAGCATTGTGAACGGTGTTCGAGGTTCGCCTATCAATTTATGAATCTTGAAATTGGGATCCGTAACAACGGGATAAGGTATGTTGAACTGCTCTTTCAGGTAGGCAACCTCTGTGGATGTGGCGCCGATTGCAATTGCCAGTATCTTTATTTTTCCGGATATCAGGGCATCTTTTTTGATACGATAGAACAGCGTTTTATTTCGGGGCAATTGGATATGGCATAAAGGACAATAAACGCCAATAATTTCAAGCATTAAAACCTTGCATTTGATTTGATCGATGGAAAAGGTCTCGGTATTTTCGATCCCAAGATAATCCCTGTCCTGTTCCGATGATGGTGTCTGCAACAGAAAATCCGGCAGAGAGGATGTAGCAGCAGGAAGTGTCTCGGAAAGAGCGGCGCCGGAATGAAAGCCAATAATCAGAACGTTCATACATAAAACAAGCATCATCCCAATAATCGTTCTCTCGACCATAATTTTTTCAGCTCCTCTTTAATTGGTATCATTATCGCTAAATTTGACAAACTCGTAAAAAGTCTTTTGCGAGCGACATTTGAGCATCTGGGGAATCCGCGTTTCAAGCGGTGAAGCGTTAAAAATTTCAAGCTGTTTGAGGCGCTTGCGCCGAGTTCTTGAAATTTAGCGACACCGATGGAAACGCCCCCAAATGGTCACGGAGCGAGCAATATCGACTTTTTACGAAACCATCAAATTTGCCTTAGGGCATCTTCTTCATTATCAAAAATTCGCGCAAATCGGGTAATTCCCACCATCTTCAATATTTTTTGAAAATATTCTGAAAGTCCGGCAATCGCTACCACCTGATTTCTTTTGTGGCTTTCTGAAAGGAGATGGATCAATACGGCGATGCCGGCACCGTTTATGGAAGAATGTTTGTCAAAATGAAGCAATAGTTTCCCGGAACCTTGCGCGGAAGCATGTTCGAACGCCTCGATTAGGGCTTGTTCGGAAAGCGAGGTCAAATTTTCGCGGATGTCCAGAATGGTGATCCCATCCACTTGCCGGCAAGAGATATGATGCGCATAAGTTCTGGTCAATTTGAGCCGCTCTTCGGCCCGACGTAAAGCAGAATCGAGGGCATTTTTCTGAATCGGCTTGTTGATAAAGTCGCTGGCGTTCAGATTAAAGGCCTCGATGGCAAGGTCCATGTCACCATGTCCGGTGATAACGATCACTTCGGTCACAGGATCGATCTCTTTGATACGCTGCAAGACTTCAAACCCGTCAATTCCCGCCATCTTAATATCGGTCAGGACAATGGACGGCCGTTCTTTTCCGAATAGTTCAAGTCCTGCCGCCCCGCTTTCCGCGGTCAACACGTTATAACCATAAGCGTCCAATAAAAGATGAAACATGGCCAGGGTCGCTTTTTCATCATCGATAACCAAAATCTTTTCCATGAACTATTTCTCGCTGTTTAAAGATGAAGCGGCGGGAAAGGTAATCTTGAATGTGGTGCCCGTTCCTTCCTGGCTCTCAACTTCGATTTCACCGTTATAGTCTCTAACAATCCCGTAAATAATGGAAAGTCCGAGTCCCATTCCTTTCCCTACTTCCTTGGTTGTAAAAAATGGCTCGAAAATCTTGTCTTTTGCTGGTTCCGGGATGCCGATCCCGGTGTCTGAAACCGCAACCGCTACCCGATTGTTTTCCTGAAAAGAACGAAGTGTGATGACACGGTCGTTTTTCCCGTTGCCGGCCATTTGCTTCTGATTTATGGCATCACGGGCATTGATCACCATGTTAAAAATAACCTGTTCCAAGCGGTTGTTGTGCGCCGAAATGGAAAGAAGGGTTTCATCAAGGTCAAGCACAACCGCTATATTCTGAAGTTTTAACTGCTGACCGATGATGCCAAGAACCCCCCGAATCGGACTGTTGATGTCAATATTTTCTTTAGTAAAATCAGCCTTTCGACCGAATTCTCTGAGTCGGTTAATGGTCTCTGCCGCCCTGCTGACCTGATTATTTACCTCAGTAACCACATTCAGAAGGCTTTGCTCGGGGATCGTCTTTCCTTCTTCGAGCATCATTTTCAAAAATTCGCTGCCCATTTTGATGGCATTCAACGGCTGGTTCAGTTCATGGGCAATACCGGCGGACATTTCGCCCAGCGCCGTCATTTTGCCGGCCTGGATTAATTGGGTATCTTTTTCCATCATCTCTGTAATATCGGTTGTCGCAACGATCAAGGCGTCTCTATGCTTATAACGTGTTGGACAGGCATGAACATTAACATAGAAAGATTTGTCGCCCTTTTTAAAATGTCGTACCTTAGGGGTTATTTTGTAGGAATTTTTACGGCCGTTATTTTCGAAATTGACACCGCTCAGGGTCTCATATTCAAATGGAGCAAGGTCCGCATAAGGCCTGCCTAACAGCTCCTCTTTTGCGTAACCGTAGGTCTCCTCGGCACGGGGGTTGGCATCGAGGATTGTAAGCGCTTTATAATCGAGCACAAAGATCGGGTTGGGTCCGCTGTCAAACAGAGACCGGTATTTTTCCTCGGATTCTTTCAATTGGATCTGGGAACATTTTAATCTGTTGGTCATATGGATGAACGAATCAGCCAGTTGACCGACTTCATCCTTGCTTCTTCTTGCATAAACAGGGCATTCATAACAATAATTAAGTTTTTCCGGGAATTTGTCTTGAGGGTTTTCGGAGCCTTTCGTTCCATCAACATACCAGCATGGAAATTCAGTGCTTTCGTAGGCCGGACAATCATCTCTGCGGCAATTTTGTATCTCCCAGCACTTTGTTTCACTGTCAAGGGTCGGCTTGATATCTAAATTCCCGCGACTGATTTCATCCGCCACCTTGGTAAGTTCCGAAATCGGCCGGGTAATGTAATTTGACAGCCAGTGGCTGATCAGAAAAAAGATGCCGATAATGGCAAAGATGATGCCCAGGTAAGTGATCCGCCACGTGCCGATAAGATTATCAATATGTTTTTTGTTCAGGCCGATATGAACGGACCCGATGCGATAAATACCCTCCATGATGGGGACTGCAATGTCATAGGCCGAATCGTATTTGATATCAAGCAGCCGGATGCTGCGGGGCTGCTCCGGGGGAATTGGGTTTGCCAATCGCAGAAAATCCGGGAAAACATCAACAAAAGTATGGGCCAGGACATTGTTTTCGGGATCAAGAATGAAAATATATAAGACAAACTGCCTGTGCTCTTCCAGTTTGGCGACATCAAAAACCAAACTGACAAGACCGGGGGTCTCTTCGGTGAGAACATATCCCCGCCCTCGTTCGGCGATGCCTTGGGCAATACCAGTCCCTCTCAGCTTCAGTTCATCGATAATGTTTTGGATGAGGACCAGTCTGGTATCCAGAGCGCTCAGACCGCTTAAGAGCAGTATAACGGCAAGCGTGGAAAAGAATATTTTGTTTTTGAGGCTTATGTTTCTGAATTTTTTCATAAGAGTACTTTGATAAAAATATTCCCTCAACCCGGATATTTTCACGCTCCAGATGTGTTCATTTACCAGGCATTTCGGGCTAAAACTTCGCCCCATAGCGGATAAGCGATGCTTTATTGAGAATTCGGGATGTTTCTTTCAGTTGCCTCCCACCTGGTGATCAGCACAAGCCTGCCGTTTTTAATTTGGGTAAAGTACACCTGGTCCAGACCTTGGTGATCGGTTTTGTTAAAACTTATCCTTGCCCCGATCCCCACAAAATATCTCTCAAGGCTGTCAATGGCGTCAATAAATCCTTCTCGGGTTATTTCTCTTCCGGCACGCCTGAGTCCCTCGACCAGAATCTTGGCGTTAATAAAGCCTTCAAACCCTACAAAATTTGGTGTATTATCGGGATAGTACCGGGCAAGGAGACGAGCATAATCTTTAGCCGCTGGCAACAATATCCGCTCCTTGGGCGGGGGTACGACCTGGGTAATGATGACCCCTTCGCCGTCCGGCCCCAATTTTCTGGCCAATTCATCGGCTCCGACAAAAGAGACGTTATGAAAAACGGGATTAAAGCCTTTGGCCCTGGCCGATTTGATAAACCTGGCACAAGGATCATACGCTCCGATCATCACCACCGCTTCGGCACCGGATTTCACAATTCTGTTTAAAGCTTTTTCGACATCCATGGTTCCGCGAATGTAACTGCCCTTGGCCACCGGCGCCAAACCATAGTTTTTCAAGGCAAGTTTAGCTCCCTGGAGACCGTCTAAACCGTAAGCGTCATCCTGGTAGAATACCCCAATCTTCTTCAATCCCAAAAATTCGACAAAGTACATGACGGCCGCCGCTGTTTCTTCGTAATATGATGCCCGCACATTAATAATATAGCGTTTGAAAGGTTCCCTTAGCGCGTGGGCGCCTGTAAATAAACCCAGCAGCGGTATTTTGGCATTTTCCACAATGGATATAATTTCAACCGATGTCGGTGTGCCCACATAGCAGAAGAGCCCAAAAACCTTATCTTCATTAATAAGCTGATGCGTATTTTTTATGCATTGAGGCGGATCATATCGATCATCATAGGCAATGACCTTGATCCTGCGACCATGGATGCCACCCTGTTCGTTCACGTGATTGATAAAGGAAAGGGCCCCGTTCAGGGTCTGGGTGCCCAGGTAAGAGGCATGGCCGCCCAAGGCCAAAGAAGAACCGAAGGTAATCGAGTCGGCAGTAACACCGGGAACGGAAAGTTCCCTTTTGATCTTTTGCCAATCGGTAATCAGGACGAACTTGCCGTCCTGGATAAGCGTGAAGTAAACCCTTTCCAGGCCCTGATGGTCTGTAGGGCTGAATGTCAGCGTATTGGCGATCCCCAGATCATAATTCTGGATAGATTCGATGGCATCGATAAACCGTTCGCGATTTAAATTTCTCCCCGCCCGTTTTAAACCCTCCACAAGTACACGAGCATTGATATATCCTTCCAACCCGACGAAGTTGGGCTCGTCCTGGGGATAATAATGCTTCAGCAGCTCCGAGTATTCTCCGGCTCCCCATAGAAGGGATTGCGTTTCCGGGGCCTCAGGGGACGGCACCACCTGAGTTACGATAACGCCTTCACCTTCTTTACCAAGCTTTCTGGCCAATTCATCGGCTCCGACAAAAGAGACGTTATGAAAAATGGGATTAAAGCCTTTGGCCCTGGCAGACTTGATAAACTTTGCACAGGGATCGTACGTGCCGATCATCACTACGGCTTCAGCACCGGAATCGATGATTTTATTAAGTCCGTCCTCTATATTCAGCGTTCCGCGAATATAAGTTCCCCTGGCAACCGGAGCCTGGCCATATTTTTTGAGGGCCAACTCGGTACCTTTAAGTCCGTCAAAGCCGTAAGCGTCATACTGGTAAAATACGCCGATTTTTTTGATATCCAGATCCTCGACCAGGTGTTTGACCATTGCCGCCGTTTCCTGATAATACGAAGCCCGTACATTGATAATGTAGCGGTGCAATGGATCTCTTAAAGCGTTGGCGCCGGTAAACATTCCTACCAGCGGAATCTTGGCTTCTTCAATAATCGGAATAATCTTGACGGTGGTTGGCGTTCCTACGTAGCAAAAGAGGGCAAAGACCTTGTCTTGAATGATTAATTTTTGCGTATTGGTCTGACATCGGGGCGGATCATACCCATCATCGTAAGTCACAACCTTGATCTTGCGGCCGTGGATCCCACCGTTCTCATTCACATAATTAAGGTAAGAGAGGGCTCCGTGCAGGGTTTGGGTGCCCAGATAGCCGGCATGACCTTCCAGAGCCAAAGAAGAACCGATCAGGATTTCGGTATCCGTAACACCGGGGTTCTGATCCGGAGATAATTCGGTATCGCTTATTCTTTGACATGAAGCTGTTAAAAAGAATATACATGCTAAAAAACAACATAATTTCAAAATTTTTCTCATATGTCCTTCTTCTTTTTCAAAATTCCGGTCAGCAAAATCTGAACTATTACATTGTAACATAAATCAGATGGTATTTGTCCAGCCATTTCTGGCATCCTTGGCACCTGATTGTCTTTTTGATTACATTTCATGATTGATTGAAGTCAAACCTTGGCGGAATGTCGCCCAAAGCCGTTTGCGAATTTACAAACTATCGGGCTAATTTTGGACGTCATAAGTCTGTTAACAGCTGGACTCTCACCGAATCCGCATTATCTTAAATCTATATGAAACGACGGAGGTGTATTATGAAATCCATTTACATATTATTCGCACTTTTTGCGATAGTTTTTATAGGATATCAACAAGTTAGGAGTATAGATGCCATGGAGAAGACAATGAAGGATAAACCCGATAATATGGCATCCGCCCTGTTTGCAGGAGGCTGTTTCTGGTGCACGGAATCGGATTTTGAGAAAGTTGACGGTGTGATTGAGGTCGTTTCAGGCTATACCGGCGGCCATGTCAAAAATCCCACTTACCAGCAGGTCTCCGGGGGCGGGACCGGTCACGTGGAGACGGTGAAAGTGACCTACGACCCAAAAAAAGTCAGCTATGAAAAACTGCTGGATGTATTCTGGCGGCATGTAGACCCCACGGATCCGGGTGGACAGTTCGTGGATCGAGGCGCCCAGTACCGGAGTGTAATTTTTTATGCCAGTGAGACTGAAAAACGCCTGGCCGAGGAATCCAGGGAGCGTCTGGCGGCATCGGGTCGATTTGGTCAATCCATCGTTACCGATATTCTTCCACTGGGAGAATTCTACCCGGCTGAAAAATACCACCAGGATTATTATAAAAAGAACCCGATTCGGTATCACTGGTACCGCTCCGGATCAGGCCGGGATCAGTTCTTAAAAAAGACCTGGGCAGACGAGAAGGCTGACATGAAAAAAGACGCCATGAATTCCGACATGACGGGTGTATCCGGCGTCATGATGACTGACACGCCTGCGGGCACGTCTCAGAGCGGGAGGGTGTATACCCGGCCTGACGATAAAGAACTGAAAACACGCCTGAGCCCCATGCAGTACAAGGTTACGCAACAAAACGGTACGGAGCCGCCGTTTAACAATGCTTACTGGAACAATCACGAGGCAGGCATCTATGTGGACATCGTCAGCGGCGAGCCGCTCTTTGGTTCTACGGACAAGTACGAATCGGGCACGGGCTGGCCCAGCTTCACACGGCCCCTGGAGCCTGGTAACATCGTGGAAAAGAAAGACGGGAGCCTGTGGATGGTGCGCACCGAGGTGCGCAGCCGCCATGGCGACAGTCATCTGGGCCACGTGTTCAATGACGGCCCGGATCCTACGGGCCTGCGTTATTGTATCAACAGCGCAGCTTTGCGCTTTGTTCCGGAAAAGGACCTGGAAAAGGAAGGATACGGCAGATACCGCAATCTGTTTAAGGCGTCTTCATGAAACCATAGGAAAGGAGACCGGGCATCATGACCGTGTTTATTCCACATTATAAAACCCCGCATCGCGGGAGTTAGGGATAAATGGCTCTGACTAAGAGAATTATGTCAAAAAATGCAAATTCCAAGCACCAAATTACAAATAAATCTCAAATTCCAAATTCTAAACCGGTTCAGCGCGCAGCGAAGGCGTTTGCACAGCGTGAGCGATTGTTTTTCGTTTGGGATTTTAAATTTTGGTTATTGTTTTTTGTTTGTTTTTTGGGATTTGTTATTTGGAATTTTAATAAGTCGATGAACGTAAAGTAAAGCGAATTCCCTCAGGGGATAAACCAAAGCCTGACCCTTCCCCGCAATGCGGGATCTTCGATGGGCCGGAATACATTACCTGGTATTTGTAAAATCGTCGAGGGTTGAAGGGTATCAAAGTACACCGTCTGGCATAGGGGCCACTTTGTCGCCGCCGAGCACATAGCCGCCGTCGAGCCTTATCACGCTGCCGGTCATAAACGGGGCATCTTTAATGACAAATAACACTGACTTTTCAACATCTGCTATGGTGCCGGTGCGCATCAGCAAGGTATGATCGATAATGGCAGCTTTTTGTTCATCACCGAGCAAGCCCCAGCCCCGGGTTCCTTCGCCATGGCGGGTTTCGACAAATCCGAGCATAATTTCATTGACCCGGACCTCCGGTGCTCCAATACGCGCCCACGTTTCGGTCAAGAGCGAAATGCCGCGGTTTGCAGATGCATAGCCTTCATTGAATATGAAGCTGGCAGGTCCGGACCGTCCTACAATTGAAGCAATGGAAGAAAGGTTAATGACGATACCGTCTTTGGAAGCTTTAAGGTGTGGCAGGGCAGATTCAAAGATCCACCTTTTGGCACGAAGGGTCGTGGCCACTTCAAGGTCCCACTGTTCTTGATCGTACGCTCCGTGAACCACCGGCCATCCCCCCCGCTCGATGTTGTTAATTAAAATGTCGAGTCGGCCGAAGCGATCCACGACTTTTTTGACAAGCCCTGGAATTTTGTCGGTCTGAAGCAGGTCCGTTTGGATGATCAGGTGGTCCTGACCGGTTCGGGCAAAGTCTTGATGCAATTCTTCCAGATGTTCTTCCCAGTCAAAATAATTTAAAGCGACACACGCCCCTTCTTGGGCAAGGGCAAGCCCGATTCCTTTTCCGATGCCTTTTATGGCGCCGAGAACCAGGGCGACTTTGTTTTTGATTTCCATGGCTTTTACCCTATTTTTTAGTCAGGATTAACGGGATAGACGTGATGTTATAATAAATGAAGTACTGCTAATCCTCCTTGATGTTACCGAAAAGGATCCTTTTGATCCATTTATGGCCCATTTTTAACAGTTCGACATCATCATCATTAAGGACGTCCAAGATCTTTGTGTCGAGGTCCCATTCCTCCAGGATATTGTTATCAAATATGTGGGATCTGAATGTGTCAATGTCATAAAGTGCCATGTGAAACGCATATTTTGACTGAATATCCATCAGACCTGGAATTCGGCGATTTTTAAGGCTGATGATCTCCATCAACAGATCGTTCATCTCATTGTAAACAGCGATATCCTGATCTTTGATCCATTCACGGACGGTCCACGTACGTTTTTGCTTAAAACCCAGGCAATGCGGTTCTTTTAAAAGTATGTACTGTTCCGTAATATCACCGGTTTCTCGGGATCGTGAGGCAATCCGAATCAGTGGATAGGTTCGGCAGGATGACGGGCGATCGTTGTATACACTGCATCCCGATGGTGTCACAAACGGACACGCAAGTCCTTTGGAATAGTCTGTTTTGAGGGTGATTATCGGAAGGCCGGTTTCTCGGCCGGTCTGTTGGCTGGTATAGCGCTCAAGAAAAAGACTCGATGACATACCGAGCCGATGTTTTAGACGCAGTATGTCGTAAGGGGTGAGAAACTGGTTCAGGTCTTTGCAGCATTCATTGAAACAGGGGACATCCCGGGAGCATGAAAAGGTAAACCGATCATTCATCGAAAGCGGGGTCATGTTGTCTTCCATTAAATTTTTTCCTTATTACGCAAGTTTCTGCCCTTTTTATTCAGCCGGAGGTTTATCAGATAAAAACCAATATCCGCCAGAGGATGTCTAATGTGCCGTGCCGATGACGTGTAACAGATGACCAATGACCAATCCGGCCAGCCATGTCAACATAAAAATACACAGCCTGAAACAATAGTGCATAGCGTCCTTTAACTGTTCTAAGTGGTAAAATTTGGCCTTACAACCGCTAAAACACTGTATGGCATTCATATCCTGAATAATTTATACAACATGAACCATATTAAGCACAATATATAGTGCATATTAAGTCAGTTTAGCCCAAATATAGGTCCAAGTAAATTTTTTAAATCGATGCTTTTAAATTTATAATTTAGTTACCCAAAAGTTCTTGACAAGAATAATGTTAATTGTTATCTAAGGCCTTTGATTTTCATAGCTTTGCTATCTCATTGATTTTATAATGAATCATTCATCCGGTCAACCCAACTTTGATTTTGAATCACTTTATCAAGTGATTTCGTTGATAAATATTGAATTTTTAAATTACTCAAAAGAACGGCCTTTATGGGTCAAGATTATGAAGGGAGGTGCAGAAAGCTTACAAATTGTACCACAAATGATAGTGAATAGGATGAAATACTGAAATTTTTCAAAACAGAATTAGGAGGTAATTAAATGCCAAGTTTCGTAATTGCTGAAAAATGCGATGGCTGCAAAGGCGGCGACAAGACTGCCTGCATGTACATTTGCCCCAATGACCTGATGGTTTTGGACCCCAATGCAATGAAGGCTTACAATCAGGAGCCGGATCAGTGTTGGGAATGTTTTTCATGCGTAAAAATCTGCCCCACCCAGGCGATCGAGGTGAGAGGTTATGCCGACTTTGTACCGCTGGGAAGCAGTATTATACCCATGCTGGGGACCGAGGATGTCATGTGGACCTGTAAGTTCAGAAACGGCACCATCAAACGCTTTAAATTCCCCATCCGGACGACTCCGGAAGGCGGCGCCAATGCGTATCCGAAGCTTCAGGGAAAAGACCTGGACAGCGAATTGCTTTCCACTGAAGAGGCGGACGGCAGACAGCTACCGAAACCGGTCGCGACGGTTTAACGCAGATACAGGTTTTCAAAGATCCAGCACATTGACAACACTATGATAATATATTTTTAAGGAGGATGTAATATGGCAATACCGAATAAACCTTTGGGAGAAATCAAAGCCGTCAGGGATCCTGAAGTCGAAGAGCGTGAGGTTGACATCCTGATCGTAGGCGGCGGCATGGCAGCCTGCGGGACTGCGTTCGAGATCAAGAAATGGGCCGGCGACAAAAAGATCCTTCTGGTTGACAAAGCGGCTCTCGAAAGGAGCGGCGCTGTTGCCCAGGGTCTCTCAGCCATCAACACCTACATTGGTGAGAATACAACGGATGACTATGTTCGTATGGTCCGCAACGACCTGATGGGGATTGTCCGTGAAGACCTTATCTTTGATCTGGGATGCCACGTCGATGACTCGGTTTACCTGTTTGAAGAATGGGGCCTTCCTATCTGGAAAATGTCCGAAGAAGGAAAGAAACTGGACGGTAAAAAAGGCCAGAAAATGGGTACGCTGAAAGGCGGGGCAAAACCGGTACGGACCGGTAAATGGCAGATCATGATCAACGGCGAATCTTATAAAAGAATCGTTGCTGAAGCCGCCAAACTCGCCCTGGGTGATGAAAACATTCTGGAGCGTGTCTTTATCGTCAGACTGCTTTTGGATGCCAACGAAGAGAACCGGATCGCCGGTGCAGTCGGATTTTCCGTGCGTGAGAACAAAGTTTACATTATCAAGTGCAATACCTGTATGGTGGCCTGCGGTGGTGCGGTCAACATCTATCAACCCAGAAGCGTGGGCGAAGGTAAAGGCCGGGCATGGTACCCGATTTGGAATGCAGGCTCCACCTACACCATGTGTATGGAAGTGGGCGCCGAGCTATCCATGATGGAAAACCGTTTCACCCCGTCCCGATACAAAGACGGTTACGGCCCCGTGGGTGCATGGTTCCTTCTTTTCAAAGCCAAAACACTTAACGGCCTGGGTGAAGGGTATGTGGGCAGTGATGCCGCAAAAGCCGAACTTCAGAAATACGCGCCGTACGGCACCGCAGCCATTACGCCGACCTGTCTGCGTAACCACCTGATGCTCTTTGAGATGAAGGAAGGCCGCGGTCCCATCATGATGGATACGATTACAGCCTTAAAAGAACTGGGTGGAAAGGTAGACAAGAAGGAGTTCAAGGCGCTTGAATCGGAAGCCTGGGAAAACTTTCTCGATATGACCTGCGGACAGGCCAACCTCTGGTGCGGCACAAATACCGAGCCGGACAAGAAGAATTCCGAGGTTATGCCCACAGAACCGTATCTGCTGGGGTCACATTCCGGATGCTGCGGACTCTGGACGTCCGGCCCGGATCTTGACTGGGTGCCCGATGCGTACAAAATTCGATACAAAGGCAAGGTGTATAACCGGATGACCACGGTAAACGGGCTGTTTACTTCCGGCGACGGTGTGGGATGCTCAGGTCATAAATTCTCCTCCGGCTCCCATGCCGAAGGCCGGATGGCCGCCAAGGCCATGGCCAAATTCGTCCGGGACAACGCCGACTTTAAACCGACGGTGAAACAATCGGCAAAGGAACTCGCCGACATCGTTTACAAACCGGTGAGAACCTTCCTGGACAATTGTGCTTATACCACTGCCATCGATATCAATCCCAATTATCTCAAACCCGCTGGAATGACGTATCGTCTCATGAAGGCCACTCACGAGTATGGGGCCGGAACGGCGACATATTACATGACCACCAACAAGAATCTCGAGATCGTGATGGATATGCTTGTGATGATGCGCGAAGACTGCGAAAAGCTGGCTGCCGGTGACCTCCACGAACTGATGCGCTGCTGGGAAATCTTCCACCGCATCTGGACGGTCGAGTCTCACCTGCGTCACATCCAGTTCCGCAAGGAGACCCGCTATCCCGGCTTCTATTATCAGGCCGATTATCCGGGTACGGATGATAAAAACTGGTTCTGCTTTGTCAACTCCAAGTATGATCCCAAAGCCGGAACCTGGGATATATTCAAGAAAGAATATATCAAGATTATCCCGGATTAAGATGGATATGAAATAGCATCATATACACACCTCCAGGCGCCTTATTTCTTGGGTGCCTGGAGGTTTTTATTAATTTGAAATCATTTTTTTAACCCCTGAACTTCAGAACTCTGGCACGCCGGAATTGATAATATACCGGATTTTTAAAGTTTTCCAAATGGTTAAACTTGGGGTAATGGAATGTTGGGGTATTGGAATAATAACGGATCCTGGTCTTTTCCATTACTCCGCCGTTCCATCACGCCATCGGGAATTTTCGCCCAATCATTCTAGATCACATGTGTGACACCGTAGAATTCTTAACAAGGCGTCAGGATTTCTGAACGTATCGTTCACGGAGGGATAGCATGACAGAAAGCAAAGCAGCCCCTTCAAATGGGAGCATCTTGGTTGTTGGAGGAGGGATAAGCGGATTGACGACGGCCCTCGAAGCTGCCGAAGTAGGGTACGAGGTGTATTTGGTCGAAAAAAATCCTTATCTTGGCGGAAGAGTGGCGCAGTTGAATAAATATTTCCCAAAGCTATGCCCTCCGAGCTGTGGACTGGAAATCAATTTTCGAAGAATCAAAGACAATCCGAAAATAAAAGTGTTGACACTGGCCGAAGTGGAAAAGGTAGACGGTGCGCCGGGCAGCTATGATGTCATGGTTAAGCTGAATCCGAGATACGTCAACGAGAATTGCACCTGTTGCGGCGATTGTGCGGCGGCCTGTGAAACAGAAATTTCCAGTGATTTCGATTTTGGAATGAAAAGAATAAAGGGCGCTTATCTGCCCTTTGAAATGGCCTTTCCGGCCCGATATGTGTTTTCTCCTCAGATTATCGGGACTGAGGATGCCAAGCGGTGCAAGGAAGCGTGCAAGTATGATGCCGTTGATTTGGACATGGCGCCGAAGTCCATGAACCTGAAAGTGGGAGCCGTTGTCTGGGCCACCGGCTGGGAACCTTATGATGCATCGAAAATTGAAAATTTAGGTTTCGGACAGTATCCGAACATTATTACCAACATGATGATGGAAAGGCTGGCCTCACCCAACGGCCCCACTAAAGGAAAAATCACACGGCCTTCGGACGGCAAGGAACCCGAAAGTATCGCCTTTGTTCAATGCGCCGGATCAAGGGATGAAAACTATCTTCCCTATTGTTCCTATATTTGCTGCATGGCGTCATTGAAGCAGACCACCTACCTCAGGGAACAGTATCCCGACTCGAAAGTCTACATCTTTTATATTGATGTTCGCGCACCGGGGCAACGTTATGAAAAGTTTTACCAAAAGATTAAAGAAGACGAGAATGTCTTTTTAATCAAAGGCAAGGTTGCCGAGGTGACCGAAGACCCGAAAACAGGAAATATCACCGTTGTGGCAGAGAATGCCGTTACCGGAGAAAAGGTCAGACAGACGGTTGAAATGGTTGTTCTTGCCACAGGGATGCAGCCGACAACCGCTGCGGCCAAACTGCCGGCTGATCTGAAATATAATGAAGACGGCTTTATCATCAATGATTTTGAAAAAGGCGGGATGTTTGCGGCGGGATGCGCCAACAAACCGGCGGATGTGGTTTCCTCGAACCAGAATGCGACCGGTATGGCCCTTAAAGCGATTCAAACCCTGGTGAAGAGGTAGGAGGTTATCCATGGATAAAAAATATGGTGTATATATTTGCACAGGCTGCGGCATCGGGGATGCCCTTAATATAGAGGCGCTGTGCGAGATCCCTGAGGAAGAAGGCCTTCCGGTTAAAACGCATCCGTTTCTGTGCGGAAAGGATGGGGTCGAACTCATCAAAAAAGATATTGCCGATAACGGTATAAACACGATGGTGATCGCCGCCTGTTCGCGTAGAGTAAACTTCGATGTATTTAAATTCGACGGGTGTATTGTAGACCGGGTGAATTTGAGGGAACAGGTGGTCTGGTCGCATCCCAGGTCGGAATTCCCGGCGCTGACTGAGGACCAGATCGATGACGGCATCCATTTTGACCGTCTTCAAATGCTGGCCGAAGATTATTTGAAAATGGGGATGGCCAAAATTAAGAAGATCAATCTGCCGGAACCCTACAAGGTGGAAACCTTAAGCAGAAAAATTTTGGTCATCGGCGGCGGCATTACCGGAATTTCGGCGGCCATTGATGCAGCCAAGGTCGGCTATGACGTCACCCTCGTCGAAAAAGAATCCGCCCTCGGCGGATATGCGGCCAAAGTTCGCAAACAGCTGCCGGATCAATACCCTTATGAAAATCTTATGCCCCCGGCTGTGGAAGATAAAATCAGAGAAATCGAGACCTATAATAACATTACCGTTAGAACGAACACAATGGTTGCCCGTCTGGCCGGTGAGCCCGGCAATTTTACCGTAACGCTTAAAAAGCCCGGTGAAAAGATCGAGTTTGACGTTCCGTATCCGCTTCCTGAAGAGATGAAGTTTGATGAAAACGGAAAGGAGCTTGACGTTGAAGCACAGCATAAGCGTTACCTGGAGTACAACGAAGGCAAGGTTGATATTTTGAAGTTCGATCCCAACGGTGAAAAATTCGGTGCCGTGGTCCTTGCCGCGGGTTGGCGTCCGTATAAACCCGAGGGGGATGAATTTTCCCATTTAGGATACGGCGAATTGCCGGATGTCGTCACCAATCACCAGTTTGAAGAAATGGCGGTCAATGGGAAAATCACCACTTCAGAGGGAAAGGAAGCCAAATCCGTTGTTTTTGTCCAGTCTCCGGGAAAAGGCGGGGACGATGCCGATTTCAACTATTGCGGTTCGGTGACCAGCATGGTGGCACTCAAGCAGGCCAAATATGTTCGGGAAGATTATACCGACGGCAAGGCGTATATCTTCTACCAACACATGCGGACCCCCGGTCTTTTGGAGAATTTTTACAAAAGCATCCAGCAGGATGAGGGCATATTTTTGACCAAAGGTGAGGTGATCAGCGTTTCAAAGAACGGTGACGGCATGATCGTTGAAGCCGACAATACCCTGCTGGGTGAAAAGCTGAAGGTCAAGGCCGATATGGTGGTGCTGGCCACCGGCATGGTCCCGGTAACCGTGGACGACCCGGTGGTGAATATGGCGTATCGTCAGGGACCGGCGTTTCGCGACATCGGTCTTTTTGAAGGATATTGTGACTCAAATTTCATCTGTTTTCCCTATGAAACCCAGCGAACCGGTATTTATGCGGCCGGCGCCGTTCGACGCGCCATGACCATGGAAGAATCGGTGGAGGATGCATCCGGCGCCGCCCTGAAGGCCATCCAGTGCATCGAATCGGTCAATCGTGGCGTTTCCGTGCATCCGCGGTCCGGTGATATGACATACCCGGATTTCTTTTTCCAAAGATGCACTCAATGCAAACGTTGTACGCAAGAATGCCCGTTCGGGGCTCTGGATGACGATGAAAAAGGAACGCCCAAGCCGAATCCGGCCCGCTGCCGGCGCTGCGGTACCTGCATGGGAGCCTGCCCTGAACGGATCATCGGTTTTGCCGATTACAATATCGACAGTGTCGGTTCCATGGTCAAGACCATCGGTGTTCCTTCCGAAGATGATTATGAAGAGCCGCCTTTCCGGATCGTCGGGTTTGTATGTGAAAACGATGCCTATCCGGCGCTTGACATTGCCGGCTTGAATCGTCTGAGCTATTCAGCCGATGTCCGGTTTATTCCGGTTCGATGCCTGGGTTCCATGAACGTGATATGGATTAAAGACGCCCTTGCCCAGGGCATGGACGGGGCGTTTCTTTTGGGTTGCAAGCACGGTGACGACTATCAGTGCCACTTTGTCAAAGGGAGTGAACTTGCGGACATCAGAATGAAGAAAATCGGTGAGGCCCTTTCAAGCCTGGCTCTGGAAAATGAACGCGTGACTCAGTTCGAAGTGGCTATTGATGACTATGACAAGCTTCCGAAAATGATTAATGATTTTGTGGAAACCGTGGAAGGACTTGGTCCGAACCCGTTTAAAGGATTCTAGCCATTGATAGATGCTTGTTTGAAGATTGACGGCGGAGTTTTCATGCGTCAATCTTCAATCTTCAATAAGGGAGACCTTTGGAAAATGTTCAATTTTGTTTAAGGCCAAGGAAGGCGAAAATTTTAACCACAGTAATACATTGAGTATTTCGAGGATTAAAATTTGCGCCTGACGTCCCACCTTGGCGGGAGACAAAAGGAGGTGTTTTGCAAAGATCTCTAAGAGGAGGTATTCATATGACAGACAAATACCTGGTGGAGCCTGATGTAAATTTTATAAAAGAGATCATCGGGCTTGGTGGCGACACCTTGAAAAAATGCTTTCAATGTGCAACCTGCTCAGTGGCTTGCCCTATTTCTCCGGACACAAAGCCTTTTCCGCGAAAGGAGATGGTCGCCGCATCATGGGGGTTAAAAGATAAGCTGGTGGGCAATCTTGACATCTGGCTGTGCCATCATTGCGGAGACTGCACGACCAAGTGCCCTCGAGGCGCAAAACCGGGTGAAGTGCTGGGGGCTCTTCGATCCTATGCCATTGCCGAATATGCGGTGCCCAAAGCGTTGGGGAAAGCGGTCAATGACCCCAAAAAACTCCCCATTCTTATGGGAGTTCCCGTGGTCATTTTTATTGTTCTTGGGCTTGTCACAGGGCTTCTCGATTTTTCACCACCTTTGGGAGAAAACGGGATCGCCCATCATCTGTTTTTTTCGACCTGGCTGGTGGACATGATTTTTATTCCATTGGCGATCTGGGTGGTTGTGATTTTTGCTTTGGGCTTGAAACGGTTTGTCAGTGACATTCACGAAAATGCGGTTCTGGAAGGAAAGACGCAGAAAAAAGAGCTTGAGCTCGGCGGATTCCTCAAAGCGTTGTGGAAAATATTGCCGACCATACTCAAACATGACAAGTTTTCAGAATGTTCCGAAAACAAAGACCGTTCCACAGCCCATCTCATGGTCTTCTGGTCCTTTGTCGCTCTCTTCGTGGTCACCAACATCTTCTTTGTTGCACTCTATGTTTTTCAGCAGCATGGGCCTTATTCGCAATTGAATCCGGTCAAATGGCTGGCAAATGTCGCAGGTGTGGCCCTGGTCATCGGCAGTGCTTTGATGATTAAGAACCGTTTGGCCAAAAAGGACCAGACTTCCAGTTACAAGGATTGGTATCTGCTGGGCCTCGTACTGGGGCTTGGCGTGACCGGTGTTTTGACCGAAGCGACGCGGCTTGCCGGTATGGCGGGTTTGACGTACCTGATGTACTTTATTCATCTGGTTTTTGTTTTCAACCTCTTTGCGTTTCTGCCGTTTTCAAAGCTGGCCCATCTCGTCTATCGAACCGTGGCCATGGCATATAATGAATCCTCAGGCAGGCAATAGTGAAGATTTTAAAACTTAACTAATCTTTGACGAACTTGTAAAAAGTCTTTTGTGAGCGACATTTGAGCATTTGGGGAATCAGCGTTTCAAGCGGTGAAGCGTTAAAAATTTCAAGCTGTTTGAGGCGCTTG
>JAWOIY010000221.1:0-17099 GCA_046484425.1 Desulfobacterales bacterium
CCACCTTTATACACACAATATTCCTTAAAGAAAAAATAATTTTGAAAACGAACATTTTTTTCAGGGCCGAAAGATTCTGATTAGGATGAGGTGTTGCCTGAAACGAAATACACAACACTTATTGATGATGTAGAATAAAAAAGGCACAGGATTTTTCCTGTGCCTAAATTGTGCCCAAAATGTGCCCGTCAAGGTCAAAGTTTTCAAAATGTTTCCAAACAGAACCAAAAACACAAAAAAATCTTACAATCAAATCAACCGATTAGAAATACATAAGATATTGAATTTGCTGAATTTGGCTTAGGAATCCATTGCTCTATCCACTGAGCTACGGGGGCTATTTGTAATTATATTAAATAATTATAATTAGAGGTATGTAGAGCAATTTACAATTAATCCATTGCTCTGCTAAAGTTTTGATAAATGTTTTTCACAAAAAAGGAATTTTGTAAAGATTAAGTTTAAGACATCCAAGGTTATTATTATTTTTGAAAATTTTAATCAATTGCCATTTCCTTTATCAATGATAAAGAAGATACTGGTGAAAAAATGTGTTGACAATATGTCAGATATGACATATTGTTGCCGTATGAGTCCAGAAGATAAGCCGCTCGTATGGATGCATTAGGTAAAAAAGAAAAATGAATAAAAAGAAAAAGGAAATCTTAGAATCTAAAGGTTATAAAATCGGATCTGCAGATGAATTTTTAGGTCTGAGCAAGGAAGAATCTCAATACATTGAACTTAAGCTGGCACTCAGCCACGCTCTGGCAGAGCGCCGAAAAAAAAGCAAATTGACACAAGCACAGTTGGCAAAGATGCTGAAATCCAGCCAGTCAAGAGTTGCCAAAATGGAAAGGGGAGATCCAACCGTGTCAGTGGACCTTCTTGTCAAATCACTGCTGGTCATGGGGGCTAATAAAGAAAGTATTGCAAAGGCCATTGCCTGATTCGATAAAGCAGGGCTTGAATTAATACGCGACTATTCTATCGGATCGAATAACAAACTCAATCACATTAGAATAAGGTGCAATCCGACAATAAGAACCCATCACATTTGAATGCTGAAAAATAAAAAGGCACCGACTCAAAGCTGTGCCTAAATTGTGCCCAAAATGTGCCCGCCAAGGTCAAAAGTTTCAAAAAAATTCCAAACAGATCCAAAAACACAAAAATTTCTTGCAGTGCTACATAATTTATTGCAAACACATAAATCGGACATTTCATAAAATATTGTGTCTCCTATTTTGTATGCTGGGGTGTTCTAATGAGTGCAAGACCGACATATAAGGAATTGGTGAAAACGATTCAGAATTTAGAGCACGAAGTTTTTAAATATAAGCGCATGGAAAAGGCACAACAAGAAAGTGAGGCCGCTTTAAGAAGCATATTGCGAGCGGTACCAATAGGTATCGGTGTGGCCTGCAATCGGGTGATCAGGGAAGCGAATGAAAGGCTATGCGAAATACTGGGTTATGCGTCTGAAGAGATCCTTGGAAATAGTGCGCGGATGTTGTATCCGACCGACGAAGATTTTGAATATGTTGGACGAGAGAAATTCGCACAAATCCATAAAAAAGGAAGAGGTTCCGTTGAAACACGTATGCGACGTAAAGACGGTGTTGTAATTGATGTACTTTTGAGTTCGGCCCTGCTCGATCCTGACGATTTGTCTCTGGGCATGACCTTTACTTTACTTGATATAACTGCTCATAAACAATCGGAAATAAAGCTGCGAAAGAGCGAGGAAAAGTATCGTCTTCTGGTGGAATCTACTCCTGATTGGGTCTGGATATGTGACGAAGAAGGGCGCCATACATTTTCTAATAATGCCGTAAAACAGATTTTGGGGTATGAGGTTCAGGAAATACTGGGCACTTCAGCCTATAGCCTGATGCATCCCAAAGACCGGAAACGCATTCAAAAATGGTTTCAATATGCGAAGGAACAGAAAAGGGGCTGGAAAGGGACTGTTATAAGCTGGCAACATAAGGACAAATCTATACGATTCTTGGAAACGATAGCCGAACCGATTCTTGACGCTATGGGAAATCTGAAGGGCTTTACCGGCATTGATCGTGACGTCACCGCCCGTAAACAGGCAGAGTTTGAATTGCAAAAAGCGAATGATGAACTAAAAAAACGAACCATGGCATTGGAAGACAAAGGAAAAAGCCTCGAGGAACTCAATACGGCCATGAGGATTTTGTTGAAAAAAAGGGAAGCGGACAAGGCAAATATCGAAGATAGTGTTCTGACAAATGTAAAAAAGCTTATTGAACCATATTTTGAAAAGATCAAAAAAACAAGGCTGGATGATCAACAGCGGGCCTTGTTGAGAATTGTTGAAACGAATCTGAACGAAATTATCTCTCCATTTACGCAGGAAGTGTCTCTAAAATATTTCAACCTGACCCCCACAGAACTTCAAGTTGCAAATCAAATAAGGCGAGGGCTTACCACCCAAAAGATAGCAGAGTTTATGAATGTATCCCCAAGAACAGTTGAGACTCACCGAAAAAATATACGAAGAAAGATCGGCCTGGAAGGAAAGAAAGCAAATCTCAGGTCTCATCTTTTGGCCATCAGTTGAATGGTAATTCATGTTCAGTCAAAATCCGAATATCGAATATCGAAATCCGAAAAAAATCTGAATGTCGAATGACACAATGACCGAAACTAACACTGTGAACAGCCGATGGTTTTTTTCGATCGACAATTATACGTCCTGAAATCATCAATCCTGTTCAACCAGTTGTAAGCTTTGAACCCTTGAACCTTAAACGCTGAACCTGGAATCTATCTGCTAACCGGCCCAGAAGAGGTAAATGTACACCGCAGCCAGCAACAGTATGGGCCATTGATGCCGGAATGAAAGACGCGTTAAGGAAGAATCCAGGTGTAAGCGAAAAAGATTTGTCAGAACGGCCCTCGAAGCGAAAACGCCGATCAAAATAAATGCTGTCTGATAAAAATTAATCCAAAATGGGTTCATACTCACCACGAGAAAGTCCCAGTCAAACCCAAACTGCCTGCCCAGTGCCGGAAAAAACTGACCGCCCCTGTTAATCAATCGTTCAAAATGAAAGCTCAACTCAAAAATAACCGCCATCGGGACAAAGGCATAGGCAAAAAGATTCGACTTTATTCGGGACGGGGTGTTTTTAAAGCTTAATGCCGCATTTCCGGCTGTTTTGATAAACATGAATGCCAATGAGGTTGAGAGTACAATACATGCTGAATAAAAAATCCATGGTTGATTCTGTCCAGCGACATATTGGTGGAAATACCCGGTTTTTTCCAGACCCCGAAACAACTGAGTCCCCATAATGAAGGACACCAAAAATGCCATTGTGAGATCCGGGTTGCGAAACGTCCAAAGTTCTCTGCCGGGTACCCGCAGATTGAGGGCCGGGACCTGATTGGCACAGTTTTTCACACAATTCCCGCAGAGGATGCAGTCTTGATTGTTATGAAGTACAAAAGGCGCTTCAAAAACCGGACAACCTGCCTGATCTGCCTTGCCGACATAACAGCTGTTCTCCATGCAGTCGTTGTTGCATATGTTCTGATTGGCACGCAATTCCAAAATCGAACATCTGGATAAAAATCCGACCAGTTTGCCTAAAGGACATAGAAAGCGGCACCAGACCCTCCGCCGGTAAACCAGAGCTAACATGATTGCCGGTATGGTAATTGATAGAATCAAAATCGCCGTTGCCCGGGGAGAAAACGGCATATTGAACACCACCTCGGACCAAAAGATGGCCACCAAACCGGCTACGGCCAGATAGCCCCCATAATTGCGGATAAAAGAAGGAACATTGCGGTTAAGACCATATTTGTGGCTGATGATCGAGCTTGAAGCTCCCACCGGACACACTGCACACCATATTCTGGCGGCCAGAATACAGCTCAAAACAACCAACGGTTCCCATAACCCCCAGGTTAATTCAAGAGATACATTGTTGTTGGGCGTCTGTGTGCCGAAAAAACCCAGGTAGATGATCAGTATAAAAAAGAAGGCAAAGATCAGTTGAGCCGAACCCGGGAACGCTTTGCTCTGAAATAATTGACGGATTCTATCCACCTTTAAAAGATTAAAGCTTAACCTTTCTGTGCCCCGGGATCCTGTACCGATGAGGATGTCTTCAGGGGTTAGCCGGTTGGCTTGAGCGAGACTTACAGCCCGCCGAATAACCGCACTCAGTTCGTCAGTATTGCCCGGCCAGTCATAGGCCATGATGCTTTTGTAAACACCGAGGTCAATGCCGGTAATGGATTTTCCGGTCTGCCTGCTGTAATATTCTACCAGATATTCGGCAAGCTTGCGGAGGTCTTTTTTTCGCTTTCTCAGTGGCGGAACAGTCAGGATTTGGCTTTCTTTTAAAATGTCGAACAGTCGTTTGTTGAATCTGCCGGCCTCAACCCGTTGTTCAAGGTCAACAGCGCTTGTCGCCATAACGCGGATCGAGGAATGTATAAACGCCTGATCACCCAGAGGCTGAAAACGGCCATGTTGAATAAAATCGACCAGTTTGCGCTGGACGCTGTCGGCCAAATGTTCAATATTATCAAGAACTACTGTCCCACCATCTCCGATTTGGAACAAACCCAGCCGCCTTTCCGGTGCAAAAGAAAATGTGCCCTTGGCATGTCCAAAGAGTGCACTGTTTTGGGCAAGCTCAAGGCGAATGGGATCATCCTTTCCTGGTCGATCAACACTTCTCCCGATGCTGACAGTCTTGATATCAACAGATAAGAAGGGGCCTTTCTTCCTATTGCTTTTCTGGTGGATCAGCCCGGCCACATCGCCTTTCTCGGTTCCGGATTCTCCCAAAATCATCACAGCTCTGTCATTTTGGGCTGCTGCCTCAGCCTCTTCCTGAAGACGCTTGAGCGCCTTGCTTCTACCGATCAACTTCGGTTCAATTTCGGAACTCTGTTCCGAAATAAATCGCTGGTATGCCTTTTCAGTGGCTGAGGCATGAACGAGTTCAACCCCCCCTCTGTTCAAACGGCTGGAGAGAATCTGGGAAAGGGACAGTGAAAAATCCGGAATTTCAGATGCAAGCTGGTCAAACACCTGCCTCGAAATTACCAGAAGGCCGCAGGCCTCTTGCGTTTCAACGGATGCGGAGCGGGGTTCACCGGTCAGCAGCGCCATCTCGCCAAAGCTTTCGCCAGGCCCGATAGTGTTCAGCGTGACGTCAACACCATCTTCCGAGATCCGGAAAACACGGGCCGAACCTGAAATGATCTGGTAGAAAGAATCTCCCTGATCCCCTTGATGTATGATGGTTTCGCCCTTGGGTAAAGCCCGGTATTCCGCAACCCCGGAAATTTTCGCGATTAATTCCGGAGGCAGGCTCTTAGAAAGTGCAATTGATCGGAGCATGTCCTTCCCTTGGCGCTGAAGGGCAGAGCGCAGTGCTTCGGGAGTCAGATTCTTGTTTTCGATAATGATCTGACCGATGGGTTTGTATATCCCTTCCTGTTCAAGGGAGATCTGCTCTTCTTTGGCCGTATCGATTACCTGTTGATTGCAGGTTTCATTTTCGACCAAGTAGGATCCAATCTTTTTTGAGGCCATAAGAACCCTCATACCAAGGCAAGTTTATACGGTTGGAATGGCTATGACATGTTACAGGTGGGATTCGATTTTAACATCCTTGCCTTGTGTGGTATTTTATCTGAATTATGCAATTAATATTAGCACGAATCAACATGAAAAAAAAGAAACTTTGGTCTCATTTCGTTTATTCGATTCCGTCCCGCCTTCATCTAAATCTGGCACGATTTTATTGCAAAGTGAATTCCGACCAATGTATAATTAAGTTACGGTTCGGACCATGTTAATTAAGGAAATCCATAATCTAAAAACAATCACGAAAACACGAAAGCACGAAATAAAAAAATATTCTTTTTCGTGTTTTTAAAATTTCGTGCTTTCGTGAAAAATTTTTTGTTCAGGCATATCGCCTTTTATGAAAACACATGATGATACGCTCTCACTGCTAAAATTGGATTAAACCATCACCATATGACGAGTTTGCTAAGAATCTTGGGTGCGAAATTTGAGCTTTTAATTACGTAGACAGATAACCAAATTGGAGGGTTTTCATATGGGCAGAAAACCAACTTACGAAGAATTGGAACTAATGGTTAAAGAATTAGAGATAAAACTTGATGCGTCAAAGAAAGTAGATCAAAATTTGTTGATAGAAAAACAATTCTCTGAATCAGTGATAAATTGCTTGCCCGGTATTTTCTATCTTTTAGATAAAAAAGGCAAGTTCTATCGTTGGAATGAAAATATGAAAAAGGTCTCCGGATATTCCACTCAAGAAATATCAGAAATGAGTCCTTTTGATTTTATAGGAGAAGAGGATAAAAAGATATTAGCTGATAAGGTTGATGAGGTGTTCGTAAAAGGAAGATCATACGTAGAATTAAATTTGGTATCAAAAAGGGGTAAAAAAACGCCTTACTACTTTACAGGAGTGCGAACAAACATAGAGAATATATCTTACCTTATGGGTATGGGAATAGATATCACGGAGCGAAAGAAGGCAGATGAGGCGCTGCGAGAGAGCAGAGAGCGATTTCGTAATTTGGCTGAAATAACCAGTGACTGGATTTGGGAGGTAGATAAAAATGGGTTCTACACATATGTCAGTCCAAAAATTTACGATATGCTTGGTTATGGTCCGGAAGAAGTAATAGGCAAGACGCCATTTGACCTAATGCCGGCTGAAGAGGCCGAACGGGTGTCTAAGATTTTTAATGCCATTCGTGCTTCTCAAAAACCGTTTGAATGCCTTGAAAATATAAACCTCCACAAGGACGGTCATCCTGTGTTTCTCGAGACCAGCGGCGTCCCGATCTTCGATACCGATGGTGGGTTCTTTGGATATAGAGGTGTTGATAGGGATATCACCCAGCGCAAGCGATCTGAGAAGGAATTACAGAAAGCTCATGATGAGCTTGAAAAACGAGTGGAGGAACGCACCAGAGAGTTGAAGTTGCAGAAAAATAACCTTGAGGAAGCAAATATCGCATTGCAGATATTGCTGGATAAACGGAAGGAAGATAAAAAAGAAATGGAAGATATTATCTTGATAAATATAAAAGAATTGGTGGCGCCATATCTTGAAAAAATCAAACAGTCGAAATTGGATAATCAACAGAAGGCTTTGTTGAGCATTATGGAATCCAATCTTAACGAAATTATTTCACCATTTGTTCGAAAAATGCCTCTGAAATATTTAAGCTTAACACCTACAGAAATCCGGATGGCAAATTTAATAAGGCATGGGAGAAATTCCAAAGAGATCTCATTACTTATGGGTCTATCACTCCGGACAATTTACAATCACAGAAAAAATATTCGAAAAAAGATTGGCATAGAAGACAGAAACATAAACCTCAGATCTCACCTTTTATCCATCTTTTGAACAGAAACAAGGAGTTCATTTTCCGTCCACTTTAAGATCGCGGGGCCATAATTGGTATTAATTATCCGTATTTTATATTATATAATATGTTATTGACATTTGTATTTTAATCCAATATTTTTTTTAAAGGATTTTAATTATTTAACCCGAATTAGCTGTAATCATTTTACGTTGTTTTTTAGAGGGTTGAATATTGCCTCGGTTTCTCAAAGCAATAATCACCGGCTTGCTCATCGCAGCGGTGGGGTTGATAGGCGGTCTTGTTCCTTTCGAGTTTGACCTGGAGGAAAACATCGGTCTGGATTTTATGTTCAGGCTGAGAGGACCCAGAACACCGCCATCAGATGTGATTATTGTGTCTTTGGACAAAACCACTATTGATACCCTCCAGCTATCTTCCAATGCTTACAAATGGCCCCGGTCTTTTCACGCAAATCTCATTACCAATCTGGCCCAAAAAGGTGCTTCGATTGTTGCCTTTGACATGGTGTTCCATGAACCCGGCGACATTGAGCAAGACAATTTATTCTCGCAGGCAGTTCGTAAGGCCGGCAATGTTGTTCTTTGTCAGTTTATTCAAGAAGAAACGGTTCCCTTAACCGGTAAAGACGGGAAAAATAAGAGTGAATTAATTATTGAGAGATTAATTCCACCGATACCTTCCCTTGAAGGATCTGCGCTTGCCTTAGCGCCGTTTCCGCTCCCCAAAGTTCCGGTCAAGGTAAACCAGTACTGGACGTTTAAGACAGAGACAGGAGATATATCCACATTTCCGGTCACGATTTTCCAGATTTTCGCTTTAGATGTATATGATGAATTCATCCAGTTGCTGGAAAAAGTCAGTCCATATCAAATTGAGAAATTACTTCGTGATAAAAATACAATTATCGAAAATAAATGGATTGAAGAGACCATGCTGATGTTGAGGAATCTCTTTAAAGAAAATCCATCACTTGGGAAAAAAATGATTCGGGAGATTCAGGAATCCAGGATATTATCTTCCGACGTAAAGAAGAAGCGACTCCTTAACTCTTTGGTAAAACTATATCAAGGTCCCAACAGTCGTTACCTGAATTTTTATGGACCTCCGGGTACCTTTGAGACGATTTCCTACTATCATTTGCTGAAACTTGATCAAGGTTCGGCTTCAAATGAATCCAACATTGATTTAAGGGGCAAAGTCCTGTTTGTCGGGCTTTCAGAAAAGATACAACTCGGACAAAGAGACGGCTTTTATACGGTTTATTCCAAACCGAGCGGGGTAGATATCAGCGGCGTAGAGATTGCGGCAACCGCTTTCACAAACCTTTTGGAGGATTATCCCGTTCAGCCGCTTGTATTTCCTGTATATCATTTGGCAGTTATTTTGTGGGGAATTTTGGTGAGCCTTATCTGTTTTTTTTCTCCACCCGTCCTTGCCGCTGTCGGTGTGATTGGCCTGAGCATTCTTTATCTAACTACAGCCGTGGCTCAATTTAAAAGTACGGGTACTTGGTATCCGATTGTTATTCCGCTGTTTTTTCAGGTTCCTGTTACCTATTTTACCGCTATCCTTTGGAAGTTTTTCGAAACGAGCAGGGAGCGTAAGAATATTAGAAGTTTCCTTGAATTTTACCTGCCTGAAAAAGAAGTGAGCCGGCTGTCCAGAGATATCGGAGATCTCAAACAAAACATTCAAACAGTTTATGGAACCTGTTTGTTCACGGATATTGAAGAATATACTTCAAAAACAGAAAAAATAGACCCAAAAGAACTCGCACTGTTCATGAATAAATACTTCGGATCTGTTTTTAAACCGATCCGACAACATGGTGGATTCGTCTCAGATATCAAAGGAGATTCTGTATTGTCGGTATGGGCAACTGAAAAACCTGATATTGATGAAAGAAGAAAGGCATGCCTTGCAGGTTTGGATATTTTAAGTGCAGTGCAACATTTCAAAAATTATTCGGACACCCTGTATTTTCCGACCCGAATCGGGTTGCATTCCGGATTCATATCTCTTGGAAGTATCGGCGCCATGAATCGTTACGAGTATCGCCCTCTCGGTGACATTGTCAATACGGCTTCAAGAATCGAAAATCTCAATAAATTTCTTGGAACACAAATATTGGTATCCGAAGCGGTCATTCATCAGGTTGACGGTTTACTTGCACGAAAGCTCGGGACATTTCTTCTTGCCGGAAAAACAGAGGTAATTACGGTTTATGAATTAATAACTCGATTGGAAGATTCCAAGGCGCATCAGAAAAATCTTTGTGCGATTTTTGCTGAAGGATTGGATGCATATTATAAACAATCCTGGGATGAAGCTATTAAGGCCTTTAATGAGGTTAAGGCTACCTATAAAGAAGACGGACCTTCAAAATTTTATTCGTATTTGTGTGAGAAGCACAAAGTTAATCCGCCCGGTGACGTGTGGAATAATGGTGTCGTTGTTTTCAGAGCCAAATGATGGATTATTTGGTTATGAAAAACCCGTGCATTGCGAGAGGCAGGGACAGATGCCTCTACCTATGGGTTTGGTGACGAAAATTACAAATTCCAAACACCAAATTACAAATAAATTCCAAAATTCAATGACCAAAACCCTCCATGACGAGACATTGTTTGGATATTCGAATTTCGGTCATTGGGATTTGATATTTGGAATTTCAGTAAGTCAATGAACAACTCAACAAAGCAAATCCCCTTTGGGGCAAACCAAAGCCTGATCCTCTGCGCAGGGATTGGGTAAAAGGGGGCGTGTTTCAAAGGTCTCATTATTCAACAAGGAAAGGAGAGCCTGCCATGATGCCTGTAAAATCTCGTTACCTTTTCTCATCAATGGTTTCTATTCTGCTAATGGTTTGTTTGCCGATCACCTCATGGGCCGGGGAACCGTGCGAGAGCTGGGTGGGCAAAGTTGTGTCCATTCAAGGTGTCGTGGAAGTACAGAGAGCAGGAAAAGAACATTGGGACCCGGTTCGTTTAAACGACACCTGTTGCTTCGGCGATATGATCCGGGTTCAGAAAAACAGCCGGGCAGCCCTTGTCCTTGTCAACGGCGCGAACCTCCGTCTCGATCAGGAATCCACGATAACGTTCTCACCACCGGAGGAGAAAGAAACGCTGTTGCTCAGGCTTATTAAAGGCGCTGCGCATTTCTTCAGCCGTGTTCCCCATTCTTTAAAATTGGCCACTCCCTTTGTTAACGGCGGGGTTGAAGGTACGGAGTTTTTCGTAAGAGTTGACGAAAACAGGACCTATATATCGATATTTGAAGGGAGGGTACTGGCCTCCAATGCCGCAGGCAGCCTTGTCCTTGCCGGCGGCCAAACGGCGATTGCCGAGGCGGGGAAAGCGCCTGTGGCCCATGTTGTGGCGCGTCCACGGGATGCCGTTCACTGGGCATTGTACTATCCGCCCGTCATTTATGGGGACGCCCCAGCCGGAGAAGACACCAGTGACCCGCGATTTCTGGTTCATCAGGCCTCAATGCTGCTTTCCATGGGTCGTGTGGATGAGGCAAAATCCAATATCGAACAGGCGTTGAAAAAGGATCCGAAGCATGGCGATGCCATTGCGCTTCAATCCATTATTGCTGTTGTCCAGAACGAGAAGGAGAAAGCCCTTGATCTTGCCCGGCAGGCTGTCGAAACAGATCCGAAATCCGTTGCAGCACAAATCGCCCTCTCCTATGCCAGGCAGGCGAGTTTCGACCTCGAAGGCGCACGGGCAAGTCTTGAAGAAGCAGTGAGGCTGGAACCTGAAAATGCCTTGGCATGGGCGCGGTTGGCAGAGATGTATTCGTCATTCGGAAATTTGGATGATTCCCTCGAAGCGGCTCAGAGGGCCGCGGCACTGGACCCGAACCTTTCCAGAACACAGACCGTTCTGGGATTCGCCTACCTGACACAGATCAACACCGAAGAATCGAAAGCCGCCTTTGAAAAAGCCATCGAGCTGGACCAGGCAGCGCCTCTCCCGAGGCTGGGCCTGGGCCTGGCAAAAATCCGGGATGGGGATTTGAAGGACGGCGGGAGGGAAATCGAGATCGCCGCAAGCCTGGATTCCAGCAACTCCCTTATCCGCAGCTATCTGGGTAAGGTTTACTATGAAGAGAAACGAGAGAAGCTCGACGGACGGGAATATGCGGTGGCAAAGGAACTCGATCCGCAGGACCCCACCCCCTGGTTCTACGATGCAATCCGAAAGCAAACTTTAAACCGGCCGGTCGAGGCCTTGTGGGATTACCAAAAAGCCATCGAATTAAATGATAATCGGGTAGTATACCGCTCCAAGTTGATGCTTGATTCGGACTTGGCCGCACGCAGTGCGGCGATCGCCCGTGTATATGGTAATTTAGGGTTCCAGCAGCGCGCTTTATTAGAAGGCTGGAGTTCGGTGAACAGCGATCCAACCAACTTTTCGGCTCACCGGTTTCTGGCAGATTCATATTCCGTTTTGCCCCGCCGGGAGATCGCCCGGGTTAGCGAACTGCTTCAGTCCCAACTGCTGCAGCCCACCAACATCACACCTATCCAGCCTCAACAAGCGGAAAGCAACCTTTTCCTTCTAAGCGCCCAAGGTCCTGCGGGCCCCTCTTTTAACGAGTTTAACACCATTTTCAACCGCAACCGGCTTGCCGTCCAGGGAAGCGGCGTGCTGGCAGAAAACGATACCTATGGTGGTGAGGGTGTCGTTTCAGGCATTTACGACAAATTCTCCTTCAGCGGCGGTTACTCATATATCGACACTGATGGCTGGGATGACAACGCCGATCAGAAAGATAAAATCACCAATGTTTTTGCGCAGTATGAATTCACACCTAAAACGAGTATTCAGGCCGAATACCGATACAGAGATACTGAAACAGGGGATGTAATCCTTCGTTATTGGGAGGATAATAGATCCCCATATTATCAACAAGAAGATAAAACCGATCGGATACGCCTTGGCCTGCGCCACGCCTTTTCGCCAAATTCTACCCTGCTTGGCAATTTTCAGTATTCAGACACCGAAGGTGAAATATCTGACCAATTTTCTGTGGATCAAGCCTTTTTTGGCATTCCGCTTCCACCTCCACCGCTCCAATATTTTAGCGACAGCGATAGAGATGAGAGTGCTTACAGCAGCGAACTTTCGTATCTGTTCCGCTCACATTACGTTGACATAGTGAGCGGCGCAGGATATTTCTACATAGATAAGAAAATCACCTCTTCCGATCGTCTTATTTGGCCCGGACCACCGCCGATCGATTTTGGTCCAATTTCAAATAAATTAGACCAAGATATCGATCACTACAATATTTATCTGTATTCCTACATCAGACCAATAGAAAAACTGATGGTCACTGTCGGCGCAAGTGGTGATTTCTACGATCAGGATGATAAAAAAGGTGATCAGGATAGGGATGAAGATCAGTTTAACCCCAAAATCGGGGTTACCTGGAACCCGTTTGACGGCACCACTGTCCGCGGCGCTGTTTTCAGGACGTTTAAAAGAACACTGATTACAGACCAGACGCTTGAGCCCACCCAGGTGGCCGGCTTCAATCAATTCTTTGACGATGGCATCGCAACGGACGCCTGGGTTTATGGTTCTGGGGTCGATCAGAAACTCTCTCAAAATACATATGCAGGAGCGGAATTTCTTTACCGAGAGCTTTCGGTTCCAGTTTTTATAGTTTCTACTACATCCGGTGAACTTGGTTTGGAAGATTTTGATTGGGAGGAATATCAGGGGCGGGCCTATCTTTATTATACCCCCCATGAGTGGCTGGCGCTCAGAGCGGAATATGGATATGAGAGATTTAAGTACGATGACTATTTCAATCCGTATGCACAGGAAATAAAAACCCATAGGGTTCCGTTGGGGGTCAATTTTTTCCACCCATCCGGAATATTTGCCGGGCTGACAGCGACGTACTATGACCAGAAAGGTGATTTTTGGAAATTTGAAACCACCACCTTTATTGACGCTGACGATACATTCTGGCTGGTCGATGCCGCACTGGGTTATCGTCTGCCCAAGCGCTACGGCGTGATCACTGTTGGAGTGACCAACCTGTTTGACAACGATGATTTCAACTATTGGGAGGTTGACCTCAAAAACTCGAGGATACAGCCGGACAGACAGGCCTTCATTAAAGTTACACTGGCGTTACCGTAATACCTTAAGATGTGTCAAAATCTTTACGGCGGTTTTCCAAGCCTCTGTCCTGTAGGAAAATCGTTCAGGTCGTATGCACTTATAATGTTTATCCACAGTGAAAGAACGTGCCTTAGGTCTGTTATCTTGATGATGCTGATATCTTCCTAAGATGGCTGGAGGAGATATTCATATAGTTATGGACGTGTATCTTATTCCAATGTGAAACCCGAGGCATGTCGAAGAGGGGAGGTGATATTTGGTTTTGATATGAGTTGATTTGTTGGAAAGGTGGCATGAATAATAACATTCAGACAAACCTGAAAGGAGGAATCAAATGATCAATACGGTCAATGCGTCCAATATGGCTGGAACATACACCATCGTGGTTGACGATAATTTAGAGATCGTGAGCGTCACGCATAACGGAGAGTTGATGACCAAGATGAGTGATCTAACTGATCCTAAATTTAAGCCACAGCACTTTGAACATGTACCTGGGTCGGATAAAGTATTGGTACCACCTGAACTTAAGCACGGTTGTGTTGGCTTTGGTTCGATCTCCGATAGTCCAACTGAGGATCCATGCAGATTGTTGTGGGGCACGTGGTGGTGAACGTAATGTTAAGGGTAGTTTACCTTTTTGGAAGAAAGGTCTTTGGTAGGTGTAAGGTTCATAGCACTCTTGCGAAGGCTAAGAAATCAAACAATGCAGCCTAAGAATCTTACCATAGAAATGGCGCCTTCGGGCGCCTATTTCTTTCTCTGTCTACTCGTTCTTGAAAGGGCCTGTTAGAAATGTTTCTTGTATGATCTTGAGAAAAGCATGTAAGGCATGAATCACAAACTTTTTACAAATTAACAAGGTGTGAAAAATGAGAAAGTTCGAATCACTCAATCCAACAGAACTACCCGAGCATTTCGAAGTCGAGGACCATGGGGAGCAACCGTTTGTTATTGTAAATGAGGATAGGGGACGGATCGATGTATCCTACATTTTCCCAGGCTTCTATATTTCAGATCACGTCCGGAATATTGGTGGCCAGAATATTACATTCAAACAGATCAACATCGGTGGCACAGGCTGGATCGCCGAGAGCGGACGTCCGCTTCTGCCGTCCTTCGGGCGTTATGTACAAATACCTCATGGCTGCGATTTCAGCATCAGTGTGAATCAGGGTAATCCTGTCGTCTTTGACAACGTGTTGGTGTACCCTGCCCAAACCATGCTGAAGGACCGAGTAAATGAGGAGGTCGAATTCGAATACGATAAGGATTTTTACGATAAGACGGCAGTATACCCGAAGAAAATAGTAGGCACAAGGGGTTCTTTAGAGGTGAACGGGTACTCCTCACTTCTGCTGAACGTATGCCCGTTACAGTATTTTCCTTCCCAAGATAGGCTCGAGGGTTACGGAAATATCACCGTGACCATTGCTTTGGAAGCCAAAAATGAGGCTGCGACGATTTCTCCAATTGACCCGGCTACTAATAACATGGCTTTTGGAAACCTCTTTGTCAACCCTGAGCCAGGAGTTGAAGAGCGGGTTTTTCCCGGAGTAAAATATTTTTTGCCGCCTGTCAAACCCAGGGGATCCGAGTTCATCATCATTTATCACGATGACTTCAAGAAGGCAGCAGAAAGCTTAGCGAGGTGGAAGAATACACGCGGGTTGCGGACTGAAACTGTTTCCATTAATGATAATGAAATTGGAAACACGGTGGACAATATAAAGACTTACATCCGATCCAGACGCAAACAATACTTATCCAGGCTTCGTTACGTTTTGCTGTTTGGAGATGTTAATTACATTGAAAGCGAGATTGTCCACGAAAATTTAACAGACCACTATTATTCAACCCAAAAAAACCCGACGGGTAACGACTACGAGCTGCCATGGCTCGCCATTGGCCGCATTCCCGTCAGTAATCTGAATGAGGCAGAACAGGTTGTCGATAAGATCATCGGATATGAGAAAACGCCACCTTGTAACCAGGACTATTACGACCGGATGGTGTTTGTTGCCTACTTCCAAGACAACTATCCGGAGGACGGTATCGAGGACCTTGCATACATCCAGACCATGGAAGAAATTCGCGAGAAAATGCTTCAAATCGGCTTTAATATCGATAGGATTTATGTAAAGAAAAAGAACACGCAACCCCAGTACTACGTTGGCGGACAGACATGTGTCCCGGCGGATGTTATTTCTGAGATCAAGGATTCAGATATAACATCCACATACGACCTTGTAGACGCGACTAACGAGGGACAACTCATCATCGCCCAAAGGGGCCACGGCTCCGCAGAAGGATGGTTGGACCCAGAGTTCCTAATAAAGCATCTGAACTGTGTGAGCGGAAAGGTTCCAACCATATTCTACAGTTTGAGCTGCTACACTGGAATGTTTGATAGGATTAGCGGGCCCAAGTGCTTTGCTGAGAAGATGCTGAGTATTGACGCCGGGGCACCTTCACTAATTGCTTGCACCCGTGGGGCCAATCCATGGCTGAACAATTATCTCATGAAGGCGTTATTTCACGCCATGTGGGGTAACATTTTGCCGACGTTCCCAGGAGCGAACAGCTACCCGGTGAGAAAGAATAGGCTGGGCGACATCCTCAACTATGGAAAGACATACCTCCCGCTAAAAGTCGGCACATATTCGGGCGTTGCAACTAAGGACGTTCAGGATCACTTAGAAATAATCTGCGTGGTGGGCGACCCGACACTAGAAATTTGGAAAGAGGAGCCTAAAAGTATCCGCATCTCGGCGACCCTCTGGAATTCGCAAATCTATATCAGGCTTTCACACTGCCCGGCAGATGCTGTCATTACCATTTGGGACGGCGGAGACAAGCCTATAGAGAGGATAAAACCGTTATCGACCACACTAACGATATCACTGCGCGGAATATCACACCACGTGCTACCTTTTAGAAAGAGGATTAAGGTGTGCTTTTGGGCGCCAGGCTTTCGATTCGTCCAAGTGGTGCCGAAATCTTCTCCTTACAGCCCATGGCAGGTGTGAAGGCTAAAGCAAACGAAAATTTGAGAGGCGCTGGATTTATACCGGGTGCCCCTCCTACTTTATCTTATTTGCAATTCTCCTAGTGATATATATAGTTCTCATGACATATGTAAAGCGGCAGGCTCTTTTTAAATTGACCACAGGGAGATAGTCTCCGTTTGACCTTTGCTGGGGCTCAAACGGAGGATTATCATTGATTTCTTTACGTACAACAAATAAGAAACCAGACCAATACCGATCGTTTTATTAACATTCTTTATAGGGTGTCCGACCTTTTATTAATGCCGAGCTTCTTCATTCTCGAGTTAAAGGTCGATCGATTCATTTTGGCATCACCGGATGCACGGGTGATGTTCCACCTGTTTTTATTCAGAAGATGAAGAGCGTAATCTCTTTCGAGTTCTTCCCATGAATAACCGTTGAACGGAGATGCGGCGTTCGAAGAAATATTTTTGGCGGAGAAAACGGCTTCTTTGCG
>JAWOIY010000228.1:0-5878 GCA_046484425.1 Desulfobacterales bacterium
CATATATCCCAAGATAGTTAACCCAAATCTTTTCTTTGCTTCAAAGAGCCAATACATCCACCGTCGGCGGTCCTTTGCAAATTTCAAAAGAAACTCTTTTTTATGACAACGATGGGTGATGTGCCAAATATAACCTGGGAGGTAATGTCGTCTTGCACGCGGCAATTGAAAAGATTCTCCTTAAACAGCTATTTTTTGTGGCAAAAAGATAAACCTAAGCCTAAAAATCGCACCAAATAATATAAAATATTTTATCTTTTTAGTAGCTTACCTTGGTCAGACCCTATAACCCTATAGCATCAAACTGTAGCACGAAAGTATAAAGGCACGAAAAGAATAATATCCTCTTGTAATTTTTTTAAAATACCATCAGCAGATTCTCGGGAGCTGTTCTCCGGTCAGCATATCGATGATTCTGGTCCCGCCGATTCGGGTTTTCATCACCACCTTGCCGTGATGATCGGAAACCGCCTCTCCAATAATAGCGGCCTCTTTGCCGAAATCATCCTTTCGAATCACTGATAGAACATTTTCGGCCTCCTTGGGTTCGACAAAGGCGATAAGCTTTCCTTCGTTGGCCACGTAAAGGGGATCAAAACCTAAAAGTTCACATATTCCTGCGGTTTCGTTTTTAAGCGGAATCTTTTCTTCATAAATTCGAATGCCGATATCGGATTTGCCGGCGATTTCATTCAGTGCAGTACCCACACCGCCACGAGTCGGGTCTCGAAGCACATGAATGTTCTTATGTACCGAGAGCATTCTTGACACCATATGGTTCAATGGCGCCGTATCGCTTTTAAGTGGTGAATCGAATGTCAGGCCTTCGCGCTGGGTTAAAACCGCCATGCCATGATCGGCGATGGTTCCGCTGAGGATGATTTTATCACCGGGTCGAGCGTTATGCCCGGAAATATCCACGTCATCGGGAATTATTCCAATACCGGAAGTGTTCACAAAAATTTTATCCACCGCACCTTTGGGAACGACCTTGGTGTCTCCGGTGACTATTTTTACTCCGGCTTTTTCAGCGGCTTTGTTCATATCATGAAGGATCTTTTCCAAGTCATCCCTGGAAAAGCCTTCTTCGATGATCAAACCAACACTGAGATACAGCGGCACGGCGCCGCACATGGCCACATCATTGACGGTTCCGTTTACGGCAAGATCTCCGATATTACCGCCGGGGAAAAAAATGGGATCCACCACATAGGAGTCGGTGGAAAAAGCCAGGCGCTTGCCATCAATATTCAATGTCGCTCCGTCATGAAGCGTTCTGAGCATGGGGTTATCGAAAATCGGGAGCATGAGATCCTTAATCAGGCGGTAGGACATTTTCCCGCCGCTTCCGTGATCCAAAATAATTTTATCAGTTTTCATTACGTTATCTCATATCAGTTTTCGGGCATTAAAATCGTCAAACAGGCTGAGTTGTTTATTATTCATTCTTTAATTTCTCGCACCGATTCCTTAAATTCCAAATCACGACAAAAATGACACTTTCTATGAAAGCGTGACATTTCTGACTTGGAGCATTCCATGCACTTTGCAGGGAGTTCATTTGAAGCGGTCATCTTTTCCTTTCACTTTCGATCTTTAACTTTCTTAAAAGAAAATCTTCAAAAAACTCAAGAAAATATATATCCGGTACCGATTTTAAAATAACGGTATCGTCATGCATGTAAGCATAGATAAAATCGAGATACGTCTGCAAACAAAAAGAAAATTTTTCGATACCTTCCTTTAAGCCTTTGGCCGTGAGCCATTTTTCAAATCGTTCCCTGCACTCGTCATGCAGAGAAAATAAAAGATCTTCATACAAAAAGTAATCGGCGCTGTTTTCGATGTAACCGTCCAGCTTTTCGTCGCAACATCCGCACTTCAAAAAATATCCGGGCATTTTTATTCGATCAAAAAGTCAAAATTATTCGTTACCTAAACAAGATACATGGTATCTATTCTGTCTAGACTTTTTAGAAATTCGATTTGTTTGTCTATTGACGAAAACCCGGAGAGGTCCAGGACCTCAAACTCATTGGACGAAGTATTTGTTTTTCTCATGACATTTTGAAGAATTTCATCCAATTGTTCTTTTGAAATTTCCGGAACTCGGGTGATAGAACTCTTTTGGGGGACGCCATTTTCGATCTTGAAGTTATAGCTTACCATTTCCAACATGCCGTTGGTCTTTTCCTTCGACAGAATGCGGTATTCAAAATGATAATGCCTCCCGGCTGAGGGACGAAAATAATAGAACTTATACAATTGTTCCCCCGGCTTTATGCGCAACAAAAAGTGATTCTGTTCAGGGTGTGACCTTGTTGATTTTGCGTTTTTATCCATCTTCGTCGCTTATGTATGTCCCTTGGTCTTGTCTTAATCCTACTGGGGTATTCCGAATATCCTTGTATTTTTTAAGACAGGCAACAAGCTGGTTTTTTGATTTTTGCTTTTCATTGAATATAAATACCATTTCACCATGGTATCACCTTTTTTATCTACTTGTTCGTAAACAAAAACGAGAACGATTATAACATGTTTGGTTCCAGGAGAAATCCTATCTGACCAAGCTGTTTAACTGTATTGCGGAATGCATCTGCTTTGGCCACCTATGAGGAACAGGTGAAAATCCGGGTTAGTGTTTTCAAATTTATTTTAAAAAACTGGAATTTTTCAATAGGTCCGAATTCTTTACAACGGCTTTGACTTCACTGCGGAAGGCACTGAAACGATTATATTTTTCAATATAGTATTTGTGCAGAATTTTAACGGCGTTGTTTTTTTGCCCCATGGCTTCATAGGCCTCAGCCAGAGAACCGAGCACTTGGGCGGCTCTTTCATAGGCGCGCCGGTGTTTGTTGGAAACAATGTGTTCAATCCGGCTTTTTCCGATTTTTTCAGCCCATGTAAGATATTCAGTCCTCTTGGCTTCAATGCATTCTGCTTGCTTTAATCCTTTAACGATCTCATCGTAAAAAGAGATACCCAAGCCGTCATCGATTGAAAATCTTTCGGAATAGACCGATTTTTGGTTTGCATAGTTTTTTAAAAGGATTTTGATGGTACCCGCTTTTTCGGAATGACCGGAAAGAACCGATAAAACAGACCCGAAAACAACTCCTGCATTGCTATGGTATGACCAGCCCACGCTTTTTTCTTTTTTGGCCGTGTCAAATGCAGCATCGAGCTGCCCTGCCATTAAAAGGGTTTTTACATATAGGGCTTTTTGATCATCATCCATTGATTTGCGGGATTTGAAATGATTTATTATCACCCCGAGTTCTTTGTCCCTTACATCCTGTTTTATGGCTTCGGCTACAAGATCAAGCAGGTTTTGATCACTGATATGGGAAAAAAATCTTTCCCGTTTTCCGAGAAGCAACTGCTTGGCATCATTTAATTTCCCGGCCGCATCGATCATAAATTCGGCAACCCGCTCTCTGAACCTTCCTTCTTTTAATGCCCTTAAGCCTTCATTGCCGACCTTAATGATGCCTTTCTGATTATTTTCCTTTTTAAGAATGTCAAGCCAGAATAAGTAACCTTGGGGTTGGCTGTTTTTCCATTTTTTGGCCAGCCTTGACACGCCGTCAATCCCTTCAAGGCGATTGACCGTTTCCAAAAGGAGAACCGCCGGACGGCCTTTTGTTTCTTTTTTAGCTAAAACTTTTTTCCAGGCCGGTAAAAAGGATTCCAGGCCGTCCATCTCTCCGGGTCTGGCATCAACAACATCCTGAAGCAGGGGGTAGTCTTGGTCATATTCATTTTCACGGTAAGGAACGGACACATCAATCTCCATGGCCTCAGTAATTTTATCCAGTCTTTTATTTGCATCTGAGGTTTCATAAACACAGCGGCAGTATCTGGCCCTGGCTTCCCTGATGTCGATATCATTTCCAGGTGAAAAATACGTATGTTCCTTGATATAAAGGATCAATCTGAATAAATCTTCATAGATTTTGCGTGCATCTTCCAGTCTATCATTTAAAAATAGATTTTCGGCATCATCAAAAAACGAAATCAGTTCATTAACCTGCTCCTGGCTGACATAGTCAGGTTCTTCATCGTAATAGCCATTGTGTTCCCATTCATCGGGATCATCCCAGTAACTTCCGTCTTCGATAGAGTTGATTCTTTCTTCAATGCTTTCCTTCAGTGCTTCAATATCGTCAAGGATCTGCTCAACCGGATCTGCTTTAGGCGCAGCTAACGATCTACGTCCCGGAAGGCATGATTCAATTTTTTCCAGAAATTGGACTCTGGAGGAGGTTGTGGCATTCTTTGCCAGGCTGATGATCACATCCGTTAATTCTTTTTTCGAAAGGGCGCAGCAATGCTCGTTAATTTTGTCCAGATAAGGTTTCAGGGCTATTCGGGTTTTCTTCATTTTTTTCAATTTCCTTTTTCATTATCCAATCCAATAGCTTTTACCAGCCCGCTATAAAGCCAGTGGTAATAATCCATCTGTTTACAAGACTAATCCAACTGTTTTTAAGGCGAATCTTTTAAAAGAGTCCGAGCGTCTAATTTTTGTAAAATCTGCAATTTCTCTGGCAATCAAAAGTGCATGCCGGTAATCCACATAGAGGCGACGGGATCCAAGCTCCTGAGTGAAAATTCTGGTTAGCCTTTGTTTGGGGTTCCTGATGCTGTCGGGATTTGAGAATTTTGTTATTCGGCTGACAGGGTGAGGATGCTTTAACGGTTGGAGCATGGCCGCAATCGCCCGATCATCCGCAAGCAGCCATGCTTCCAGTTCTTCCTGTATGCATACCAGAAAAACCTTATCTAAATCGACATGTTCAGCCTGCAACGACTGAAAAATAGCCAGACGATCCTCATGTCGACAGGGCCTCACGCCTCTTTCACGCCAGGCCGGATAAAGATCCCATACCACGATGATCTTTTCGCACTCATCCAATAAGACTTTGGCAACAGCCCCGCAATCTTCAACCAGTTTTTTCTTGTTATCAAGTGTACTGGAGACAAATTCGATGGTCGGATCAAGTTTATGAACCAGATGGCGGCAAACTTGAACATCCGGGCCTTCCGGGCCGCATTCGAAAATAAAACCAACCTTCATATCAGCTCCGCTTCAGCTTACCCATGGTATAAAGTTTTCCGGGCGAGAATTTTTGAGCCCACTCTTCCAGTGATTTTTGAGATGCCGGCCGCGAAAACACAGGTGAGCCCGAAGCATCTCTTTCAACAACAACAATATGAGATAGTTTAAGCAAATCAAGGAGATAAGGGGAGTGAGTTGTAACAATAACCTGCCCAAGACCTGATTCGACAAAATACCTGATTTCGTCCACCAGCAGGTGAACGGTTCGCGGATCGAGCCCATTTTCGATTTCTTCAATAATGATAACCGGTGGAGGGGTAGGATGGTGCAATACAGCCAAAAGCGCTAAAATCCTGAGGGTTCCGGTGGAAAGGAGCCAGCCCGGCAATTTGCCTGCAATATTTTCTTCAGACATGCTTAGGTACACTTTGCGGTCAAGCTCGGATGTAATGGCCGGCTGAAGATCTTCCACAAAAGGCAAAACAGCTTTAACGGCCTCAATAATGCCGTTAAAGGCCTGAAGATCCTTGTCGCGGATGGATTGAAGATATTCGGCGATGTTAGCGCCTGTATGGTTCAATTTTATTGCTCCGACGGCTCGCTTTTGGGGCATGGGTTCGGTCATTAAATAGGGATCGAGCCTTAAGAACTGCCAGTCGCTGACAAACGTTTTCAGTTTGGGGTCTGTGAGTTCACCTTTTGAGATAAATTTGTGCATCGGCGTTAATTCACCGGAATCGTATGCAGCCTTGTAATCCTGGAAATAGATCCTGTTGAATGTGGAATCCGCGACAACTTCCAGATGAAATTTTA
>JAWOIY010000235.1:0-4077 GCA_046484425.1 Desulfobacterales bacterium
ACAGTAAATGGTGAATGGTGAATAGAAAATAGTACCAAATTACTAATGAGGCCATAATTAAATAGACATCATATTTACGCCGGAGATCACCGCATTTCAGACCGCGAAAAACTCACGAATAAGAGCGTGTAATGCCGAACAGGATCAAGTCCTCGATGATATACTGAATATTAAATGTTATTTCCGGGTATTGTCGAAATGAAACACGGCTGTTCGGCCCAACACGCTCTAATCCGTTCAGACAGTTTCCCGATCTGAAATGCGGTAACCTCCGGCGTTTCGATAGTTCTTGAATGTCTAAATGATACCGCTCTTATTAGTAAGTGAGGGGTCGGGGTGTTTTTCCAAACAACCGCTACATGGATAATCTTTTTTTAAACCGCATGAACTCGCGGCAAGGGATCGTATATTTTCACCCTTCGAGATCCAAAGGGCCGGTTTTTAAGTCCGCCGGAGTGATCATCGGTTTTTTGTGATGCGTCAGAATAATAAAAAATCCCAGGCAGAGTATCATAACGACGGCTCCTGACGGAAATGCATACCGGAGCCGGGAAACATCCATCATCAGCCCTGCCAGCAAAGATCCTGCAAGCATTCCCAGACTGTGTGCCATGGCCATAAGGCCCATGACAGAACCCATGGCATCGATTCCATTTCCTTTTAAAACTGCAAGTGCCATGAGTGCGGGCATTGCAATGCCGCCGCCAAGGCCGAACAGTGTACTGGCCAGCAGAAGATCCCTGAAGCTGCCGGCCCAGGTATAAGAAAAAATTGCATATGTGATGATCAAGCCACCGACAACAACCATCGTTTTCCGGTTCAGCCGATCTGCCATAAATCCCATGGGAACATGGAGCAATCCACTGGAAAACACCCCCAGTGATACCAGAATTCCGATGGATGAACTCGCAAGCGAAAACTCTGAATCGGCCAAAACCGGCAAAAAACTCCAGATGACGCCGATACATGCAGCATAGGCGAGTCTGAAAATAAAAAGCCCGGCCATATCCTTGTCATACACCACCCATTTCCAGGCTAAAGGCTCGGTTCTCCGGCGACTGGCACGCTCCGATGTTGTGGGCGGAAGCAAAAAAAAACTTAACAAAAAACCCAGGAAAGTCAGAAAGCCCATGGATGCAAAAGACGCATCAAGGGTGAAACGATCCCGAATGAAACCTCCGATCAAAGGACCGAAGCTCAGACCAAGGAACATCGACATATTAAACACCCCCATGGTGAAGCCTTCACGTCCGGCGGGGGTTATTTCTCCAACATAGGCTTGAACCGCCGGCATAATCATCGCGGATGCAATACCCTGGAAAAATCTTATGGCAATCAGAGATTCGACACTGCTTGAAATGATAAACGCCAGGGAGACCAGTGTATAGGCGAACAGACCGATGATGATGAACGGTTTTCTTCCTTTTTTGTCCGAGGACCTGCCGAAATAGGGGAGGAGAAATGTTCTGGATAGGGAAAACGAACCGAATATTAAACCGATGTAAATACCGCCGGCACCGAGATTGCTGGCATAAACCGGGAGCAGGGGAACGACGATTCCCACGCCGGTGACGGTGCCGAACATGGAAAAGAACAGGGTGCCGAATATTTTTTTATCGATGTTGTTCATAAACCCGAAAATGATCTGCCGCCGGGGCAATAAAACAGCGAACGCTATTCCTTACTTCTGTGCTTTTTGAATATCTGCGAGGGCGGATTCAACGATTGTTTTTATCTCCACAAGCCTGGCCTCTGTCAGGGCCTCAAAACGGAGAACGAGGGCAGGCTGGGTGTTGGATGCGCGAACCAGGCCCCACCCGTCTTCAAACAGCACGCGAACCCCGTCAATGTCGATGACTTCGTATTTTTCACGAAAAAATTCCGTCACTTTGGCAACGACGTCGAATTTTTTGTCATCCGGGCACTCAACGCGTATTTCGGGTGTTGAATATGTTTTAGGGACATCCGATAACAGTTCTGATATTTTCTTTTGGGTTTTGGTCAATATTTCAAGAAGCCTGCAAGTGGCATAGGTGGCATCGTCATAACCGAAATACCGATCGGCAAAAAACATGTGTCCACTCATCTCACCGGCCAGTTCAGCCTTTTCTTCCTTCATTTTCTTTTTGATCAACGAGTGACCGGTCCGCCACATAATCGCCCGACCGCCATGTTTTTCGATGTCGTCGTACATGGTCTTGGAACATTTCACTTCAGAAATGAACGTCGCTCCGGGTTTCCTTGAGAGAATTTCCCTGGCAAAAATGATCAAAAGCTTGTCCCCAAATACAATGTTCCCTTGTTCATCGACAACACCGATACGATCACCGTCACCATCATATCCGATACCCACATCGAGTCTTTTTGCCTTTACCATGGCGATAAGATCCCGCATGTTCTTTTCCACGGTCGGATCGGCTTCGTGATTTGGAAATGTGCCGTCCATGTCACAGTAAATATCATATACATCACATCCCAGGTCCTTGAGTATCGGCACGGCCACCACCCCTGCGGTTCCGTTTCCGGCGTCCACACCGACCTTGATTGGTCCGGCCAGGGTTATATTGTTTGTCACAAATTCCCGGTAGGGTGTGACGGCGTCTCCTGTAGAACAAGACCCTTTCCCCTGCACAAACGAACGTTCTTTGATGATTCCAAGAATTTTCCGGATATCCTCCCCGTGGATGGAATCCAGGCCGATACAGAGTTTGAATCCGTTATATTCTCCGGGATTGTGGCTGGCCGTCACCATCACCCCGCCTTCCCGATCAAAGTGCTGAATTGAAAAATAGAAAACCGGGGTAGGGCAAACCCCGATGTCGATCACGTCGCATCCGGTTGACATTAAGCCTTCTATAATCTTTTCAGAATACAGGTCCGAGGTCAGCCTGCAATCGCGACCGACGTTAAGCTGTGAACGGCCGTGTTTTCGAAGAAAAGTGCCGACCCCCTTTCCAATGCTCACGACATCCTCTTCTGTCATGTCTTTTCCGGCAATTCCCCTGATGTCATATTCTCTGAACATTTCCGGATTCATTACGGTCTCCTTTTGTGGCTAAAATTTAAAAACAATCACGAAAACACGAAAAAACGAAATCACGAAATAAAAAATGGTTTTTTCGTGTTTTTAAAATTTCGTGCTTTCGTGATAAAATTTTTGTTCTGGTTCAGGTTTATCCGCGTTAGGGTTTGATACGGTTCATACAAACGGTGCATTCACTGCCGAAACAGGATAAAACCATCGCTATTTGGGTTAGGTCCTTTATAAGCCGATAATTAACGCGATGATACCGGCTGCAAAACAATACGGGGCAAAAAAATGTAAGCGCCCCTTTTTGACGACGTAAACCAGCGACCCAAGCGCACCATATCCCACAAGGCATGACGTAAAAGCGCCGATGAACATGGGGATAATCTGGGCGGACGGAATGGTTGAAATATCTTTAAATTCCAGAATAGCCGCTAGTAAAATCGCCGGTATGGACAGGAGAAAGGAAAAGCGTGCCGATGTTTCCCGTTCCAGGCCCATCAAAAGTCCGACGGCAATGGTTGATCCGGACCTTGAAATTCCGGGTATAATGGAGATGCCTTGCATCAGCCCGATAACCAGGGCATCTTTAAAAGAAAAGCGCGCTATGCTTTTATCGCCGATTTTCACCCGGACGGTAAGGAGTAAAAGCGATCCCGTTACAATGAGCATCAGTCCGACAAGGATCACCGACGAGAAAATCCGATCCGCTATGCCGTGGAAAAAAAGACCGAGTATCCCGGTCGGAATTGTGCCGACAATTATCAGCAAGGCAAGTCTGGCGTCATGATCCTGAAGAACGTCGGAAACGGACGCCTTATTTTTCAGGAAGCCGCCGAACAAACGAAAAACGGAAGCAATAATGGAGCAAAGATCTTTTCTGAAAAAGATAACAACAGCGACCAGGGTTCCCACATGAACCCCGACATTAAACAAGATTTCCGGTTCCCTGAGATCGAAGAGATGTTGAAAAATCACCAGATGGCCTGAACTGCTCACCGGTAAAAATTCGGTCAGCCCCTGAACGGCGCCCAGTATTACAGCCTGAA
>JAWOIY010000042.1:0-5419 GCA_046484425.1 Desulfobacterales bacterium
GCTATTACTTTCTCAAGGCGCTTTGAAATTTTTTCTTTTGTGATGTAGACCTTAAAAATATCTCTCCGTCCTGCCCTGAGGGCTTCATAAACCGGATTGATGCCAAACAGTATCTCTGTCTTCACGATGACCTTTTAGTCGAACATAATCCTTTTAATGGTATTTCTTAATTATGGCGATGAGTTCTTCAATGGCTTCGGGAAGCGTATCATTCACAATAACATGACGATAGATATGCTTTTGGGCGATCTCTTTCTTCGCAGTCATAAGACGCCTCTTTATGACCGAACTGCTTTCCGTCCCTCTCATCTCTATTCGCTTTTTAAGGATGTCCATGGACGGGGGTAGAATGAATATGGTTACACTGTCCGGATAATGGTTGAGGATTTGAATCGTACCCTGAACATCGATATCAAGGAATATGTCACGGCCGGATGACAGACCCTTGTTTATGAAACTGCCCGAAGTCCCGTAATAATTTCCATAAACCTCAGCCCATTCCGCCCAGCGGTTCTCTTTAATACCTTTTTTAAAATCCTGTTTTGAAATAAAATGATAATCAACTCCATCTATCTCCCCGGTACGGGGTTTTCTTGTCGTGTACGAAACCGAGTAAAGTATATCCGGAAGCCTGCCAAGTACCGCTTTGGCAAGGGTTGTCTTTCCAGCCCCGGACGGAGCCGAAATGATGAAAAGATGTCCACGCCCGCCGGTCATCTCTTTCGAATTCATGATGGATTCAGGACTTCCCTTTAATTGTTGCGTAACGCTGGGATATTGTCTCTGCCTGTATGGCAGAAAGCACGATATGATTGCTGTCCATGATAATAATTGAACGGGTTTTACGACCGTGTGTAGCATCAACCAGCCGTTTTTCATCCTTAGCCTCATCTTTAAGGCGTTTCATGGGGGCTGAATTTGGAGAAACTATGGCAACCACCCGTTCCGCCACTACCGTATTTCCAAAGCCGATATTCAAAAGATTTTGATCCATATCTATACCTGTATCCTAACCCGGACAAGCCGGAAAAAAACAAATAACAAATCATATTTAACGGCAGCCTATTCCACATTCTGAAGTTGTTCCCGTATTTTTTCAAGCTCAGATTTCACTTCGACGATGATGTGTGATGCACTCGCACTTTCAGTTTTGGACCCCATGGTATTGAGTTCACGAAAAAGCTCTTGTAATAAAAAATTGAGTTTTCGACCGGCCGGTTCCTTTGATTTCATAATGGAACGAAATTGTTCTATGTGGCTCCTCACCCGTACAATTTCTTCCGAAATATCACTTCTGTCAGCCAAAAAAGCGGCTTCCTGTGTAATTCTTTCAGGATCTATTTCCACCATTCCCCGGGTCAAAGCAGTGATTCTTTCTTTCAGACGCTGTTGATAATGGGACAAAAGGTCGCTGGATTTTTTTCCGATCTCATGAACACTTTTTTCAATCCGGTTGATCCGGCTGGCAACATCGAGGGCGATAAACTCTCCTTCTTTTTCTCGCATCGCAACAAGATCTTTCAACGCCTCATCCATACAATTTCTCAGAACAGGCCAGACAGACTCCATATCTCTATCAATCTCCGCAGGCCGAATCATGCCGCCTTCTCTGATAAAAAGGTCCATGGATATTTCTGAATGAAGATCGAGCTGATCTTTTAGTTGGATCAGACTTTCATAATATGCCTTGGCCTTGGGCACATTGACTTCAAAATTATAACCCTCACCGGAGTCATCATTTATCTGCAAGTTCACCTCGATGCGGCCCCTTGAGATCTTTTCGACAATCAAAGCCTTAATTTTTTCCTCCAAAGGGTTAAACCCATGCGGAACCCGCAGGGCAATATCAAGATATTTGCTGTTGTAAGATCGGATTTCAGTCAAGACATTTATTTCTTCTTCCGTCTTCTCAACTCTGGCATAGGCGGTCATACTTTTCATCATTGTATATTATCCATCTCTCTATTTAGAAAACCCAACCCGGACAGGTGGGAAAAGCTACAAGTGATCTAAAGTAACCGAGTCGCTTCGCTCCGGCTTTTTATATTAAATTGATAGAATTCAACAACTTTAGTCACTTCACACTTGACAGGATTCGATTTTTTTCCACAAAAAACACAAAATTCACAATTAAGATATTAAATGAAATATTCCGGTGCTTCAGAGATTTGCTTTAAATCGACCCCGTATTTCTTCCGAACCTGTTTAAGAAACGTCATTATATTATCTGTAGCATAATCAGGATAGGTCCATGGCAAAGTTTCAAACCTGCCTTTGGAATAAATGAGTGTCAGGTCGGCATAAATCCCCTCTCCGATATAAATTCTATGGCTATAATTTTTTCCGGTGGCAAGGACAAATCTCTCTTGGAGCAGATAACCGGGGTCAATATTAATGGAACGTTTTCCGTCTCTGGAATATTCATGTTCGAGAGCGTTGGTGTATAGTTTTATCTCAACAAGATCACTCTGTTTAATTAACTGCTTGAATACGATCAGACGTCTAAAAAGAGGTGTACCCATCTCATCATCGTAATAGGTGGTAAAGTCAAAGGGGAACCATGAACTTGTCATGTCAACAGGACCGAATTTTTCAACAAGTGCTTTTACAACAGAAGCCCCTAATCTCTTTTCCTTTAAAATAAAACCTATCACAAGCTTAGCAGGCTTTGGAGGTCGAGGTTGACTCATGATGTTTGAAATCAGCTCGTTTCGGAAATTCTACAACTTATTATAAAATACAGGTTTATTAATGGCAACCTGTTTATTCCATTACTCCACTATTCCAATTGGGGCGAAGCCCTTAACTTGACTAATCTTTTATGGATTTTGCTTCATCAATCAACATAATCGGAATATCATCTTTTATTTCATATAACAGTTTACAGTTGTCACAGATTAAACCGTCTTTTGGAGGATTTAAGTATATATCCCCTTTACATTTCGGACAAGCGAGTATTTCAAGAAGTTCCTCACTTATTGCCATTTCTTCCTCCTTCACTGTCACTCATTATCTCATCAAAATAAGCGATTGTTTTTTTCAGTCCCTCATCAAGCGCAACTTCAGGCTCCCACCCGAGAACTTCACGGGCCTTTGTAATATCAGGCCGTCGCTGCTTGGGATCATCTGCCGGAAGCTGTTTGAAGATTAATTCAGACGTTGAGTTGCTCAGTTCAACGACCTTTTCCGCCAGTTCCAGAATGGTGAACTCACCGGGCTTCCCCAGGTTGATCGGGCCGGTTACATCCTCATTGCTGCCCATTAATCGCACCAAGCCTTCGATGAGATCATCAACATAACAAAAAGACCTTGTCTGGGTTCCATCGCCGAAGATGGTTAGCGGTTCTCCACGGAGTGCCTGCACGATAAAATTGGAGACAACCCGGCCGTCATTGAGGTGCATCCTGGGACCGTAAGTATTGAAAATCCGGGCCACCTTTATCTTGAGTTTGTGCTGGCGAAAATAATCAAAAAAGAGGGTCTCTGCACAACGCTTTCCTTCATCATAGCAAGAACGGGGGCCGATACAGTTTACGTTTCCGTGATAGGTCTCGGGCTGCGGATGCACCGTGGGATCGCCATACACCTCTGAAGTCGATGCCTGGAGGATTTTTGCCTTGATCCGTTTGGCCAGCCCCAGCATGTTGATGGACCCATGAACATTGACTTTCGTGGTCTGAACCGGATCGTTCTGGTAATGAATGGGGGATGCCGGGCAGGCCAAATTGTATATTTCGTCCACCTCAACATACAACGGAAAGGTAATATCATGTCGACTGAGCTCAAAATAAGGTTTTCCTAAAAGATGTTCGATGTTCCTTTTGCTTCCGGTATAGAAATTGTCCACACACAGAACATCGCAGCCTTCGTTGAGAAGGCGGTCACATAAATGGGAACCCAAAAAACCGGCCCCGCCGGTCACCAAAACCCGTTTGCGCAGATGCATATTCTTTTTTTCTCCTCCTTTTGATAAATACGAGAGATATTCACCTATTATTCCGAAATTGTCAACCATTCCGAAGCATTAGTGTTCAAAATATTTTAACATGGCAAAACAGGATGATCCCGGCACTCACATTCTGGTAAAAAGGTGCCGGGATATTGGAATGCCGAAATGTTGGAATAATGGGATATCAGTTAAAGGCACAGGTTTCAATAAAGGTAATAAAGCCTGTCTAATTTTTCTATAAATTGTTTCCTTATATGTTGCGGCACATTATAATGAATATCCTTTTTGAGTCCGCGGATATCCCGCATTTTGACCCTCATCGGCTTATACCATCTTATGGGGCGCATATCATCAAGGTCGAGCAACCAGAGCTCACCATTTTTAAAAACCATATTTGAAATACGAATATCCCCGTGTATTAGCCGAAGTTCTTTGATTTTTGAAAGCAAACCAACGATATGGTTTATCGCGCCTTCAATTTTCTCAGGTGTGTCGGCATATTTTTGAAAATACGCATCACCGGTTATGCCATCAACATATTCATATACATAATAGGACTCCAAACGCAACGGTCCGATCCTGGTTTCCACAAAAGCGACCGGTCGGGGCACCGAAATACCATTGGAAAGCAGCAGTTGCGAAAAATACCAGTTCCGACTCGCACGTGTCTGTCTGAAAAAACGTTTGAATTTATGCCAGCGCGACTTATAATTGTGCCTTTTGATGACTATTTTTTTGCCATTTATATAAATCACCCCTATCTTGCTTTTAAAGTTGTTTTGCAGTATTTTGGTGTTTTTGTCATTCAGGTAAATATCGGGATTGTTGAGCACCTTTTGCATATCCGAAGAAATAAAATTACCTTTACATACGGTATAATTAAAAAAGTTTTTACGGCAAAAATTTTGCTTCATTTTTAAACGATTTTTTTTTAATAATTTTGGATCATCTCCAAATTAGTTGGTGATCCCTGAAGGATTCAAGAGCCAAGTGAACTTCTTAAAACCGATACATAATTGAGCGGAATGGATCATCTTTTTTTAAAAGCGTGTACTGTTCGACCCGCCTGCCACGTAAGGCACGAGCGGGCAGGGTGGTTTAGGAATCGTTGGAAAGAACAGATGCATACACGAAACATATCAACAGCAGGAAAATGGCTGTCCAGATTCGATCCCATTGTTATGGTATCTAATCGTATTCTTTCTTTACGATCCTTTAACCACGAGTTTACACGGTTTGAAAAAAAGCATTCAAAAACATCCCGATCCTTTCAACCAATCGGGAGAAGAGCCAAAATATTAGGCTAACGTTTTTGTGACAGAACTTGCCTGTAAAATTTTTCATGCGCTTCAGCAGTTTTCTGCCAGCTATAGTTTTCTGCGGTGTTTCTGGCGTGTTCACCCATCTTTATCCGTCTTTCTCTGGAAAACAATTGCTTTAGAATGCTGGATAGGTCTTCAGGGTTCTTCA
>JAWOIY010000047.1:0-3070 GCA_046484425.1 Desulfobacterales bacterium
TTTTCATCTTTTTCAATTAAAGGAAATAGGTCTCCGTTGAATTTGTTCGTAATTGAAGCAAAAAATGTATACGCATTCTCCTTGTTTTGGAGAAGTGAGAGAAATTTTCTACGACGTTGCGGAATATCTTTGCCTTGAAGAGATGGCTCTTTACTAAAGCGTACATTCCGATCAATCAAGTATCTGATAAAAAGCAATCTGCCAATCAAGCGGTTCGCGACTTTCGCTGATAACCCCCCAACGTCTTTCGCAATCAAAAGTCTTCTGGCATCAATAATATTTTTGAGTAAATACTTATCGACTGTGGGGGTATGCCTAAAATATAGTTCATATAACTTTTCCCAGGTTTTACCTGCAATGAGATTTTTAATCGAAAAATCCTTTTCTGTGATCACATTGCGATCAAGTTTTCGAAGCCATTGAGGATGCTCCTCGTCAAACGCATACCCATGATAAATGTCTATGGTTTCATCCCTGTTGATAATAACAATTGGAGCCTGTCCAAAGCTGAATGTCCATTTAGGGATCTTCTTTTCGAAATCTTCCTCAGAAGGGTTATCAAAAAATAAAATGATCGGATTATTTAACGGCTCAGGATGATCAGCGGAAACAGAACCTTCGCGATAGAGACAAAAAAAGGCATACGGACAGATAATATCTCTGAGTACGTGGCCGATTCTATAGGGAAATTTGTGAATCCATTCATCGGCTTCAGAAAGATAAAATAAGCCATTTTGACGAGTATATTCAAGGTCTTCAAAAAGTTTTTCCAACCTGTTCATCATGTTGGATACCTGTAAAACAACGGATGATTTACGTCAAATAATTAAACAGCCTAAATAAAATCAGGTTCTATATGCTATATTTTGTCAACAAAAAACAATCTTTTAGTAAATTTTAAAATAAATAAAATACAAATAAACAATACTGTAGACACTTTTTTCAACAAAATACTTGAAAAGAGTCCCCCGCAGGGGAAGAAGGGTATGTTTCGCCAAAAACATGGATCTTCACCCTACACACAGGAGGACTCAATGAACCTTATTACACACATTCTCGAAAAGATGTCAACCATTTCAACACCACAACGAAAATTTCTCACCACCCTCTTCGCGACTATTCAGCTGATGCGTGGCCGTATGACCTTCCGGAATCTGAGCCGCTATAGCGATCTTCACGAACGCACCTATGCCCGACAATTTGCGGAATTCTTTGATTTCGCCGAGTGTAGCCAACGCTCCCTGACCTCGGTATTACCGACATCAACCACAAAAATTGCGGCGATGGATTGCACATTTATCGAGAAAAGCGGTGCCCACACCTATGGCCTTGATATGTTCTATCATGGCAGTCACTCTCGTGCCGAACGAGGGCTGGAATTCTCCGAACTCGCGGTGGTCGATGTCGACTATGGAACAGCCTATCACCTGTCAATGCAGCAAACCCCGGACACTGATACGCTCCACGCGACGCTGGGCCCCGAGAAGACCCGGATCGATTGGTATCTCTCGCACCTGGAAGAGGACGGGCCGTTCCTCCCGCCGGAGGTCTCTCATCTGGCGGTTGACGGATACTATGCCAAGGTGAAATTTGTCGATGGCGCCTGTGCATTTGGACTGCATGTCGTCAGTAAACTCCGACACGATGCGCAGTTGCGCTACCTGTACTCCGGTCCGCATCCGAAACGGCGAGGCGCTCGGAAGAAATATGATGGCACGATCAATCTCCAGGACCTCAGCCGGTTCAGGTCGATTCCGGTGTCAAAGACCATCACGCTCTACACGGCGGTCGTGAATAGCGTGTCATTAAAACGGAACATTCGACTGGTCGTGGTCTGTAAACGTCAGGGCACGAAGGTGCTGACGGCGCTGTTGTTTTCCACGGACACCACGTTGCCGGCAGAAGAGGTGTATCGCTATTACACCGCGCGCTTTCAGATCGAGTTCCTCTTTCGTGATGCAAAACAGTTTACAGGGTTGACTGATTTTCAAACCTGTTCAGAAGATCGCATTGCGTTTCATGTCAATGCCTCGTTGACGGCACTGAATTTCTTGAAGCTCGAAGATCGCCAGCAGGATCGAGATGGCGATCATCATGTCATTTCGATCGCCAGTTGGAAAGTCCGCAAATTCAATGAACATCAGCTTGCACGAATTATTTCCACGTTAGGGTTTGACCTAAGTTTGATAAAATTATCGCCTCACTATGAGGAGCTTATTAACTACGGGACAATAGCCGCTTAAAAGTGTCTACAGTATTGTTATGGAACAACATTTTTGATTGACCTCGGTGAACGGTTAGGGAATGAGTTGAGTTTGTACGAAACTCTTATTTTGAAGTATGCAAAGGAACCAAGAGCAGGAGGAACAAGAGAATTTGATAGTTTAGAAGAGGCGATGGTGGACATGCGGCAGCATCCATAGTTTTATCCCACGTACTCAATGGAAGGTATGGTAATGGAACACAAGAAACATATTCTAAAAGCTTTTCTTACTCACCAACAATGGAGGGCACTGGTACTTCTCCTTCTGATAGCTATGGTTTCGTGTAAAGGAGAAGCTGGCCGGCGATTACCCGATCCTCAAGCCCTTCTGATGAAAGCCGCCGAGAAAGGCGATCTCGCCCTGGCGCAAAAGGCCGTCACAGAAGGGGCCGATATTCATGCCCAACTGGGACATCGGGCCGATGAAACCTGGACGGCGCTGCTGCTTGTCATGAGTAATTGCCATAACGGGCAGCGCTATGTGGATGTGGCACGATTTTTGCTCGACCAGGGCGCCGATGTGAATGTCCGAAGCGGCTCCGGAACAACGCCGCTCATGAAAGCCTTTGGAAACGTGGAGATGTTGAAACTCCTGCTTGAATATGGGGCAGACATTCAGGCGCGTGATCATGACGGGATGACCGCTGTAGGTTATGCTGCGCAATACGGACAGAACGATGCCGTCATGTTCCTCATCCGGCATGGCGCCGATATCCACGTGACCACGCATTCGGGGAAAACTCTGCTTATTCTTGCCGTTGGATTATGTGAGCCTCCTGTGATTCAGTACTTGCTTGACCACGGGCT
>JAWOIY010000145.1:0-3259 GCA_046484425.1 Desulfobacterales bacterium
GGTCTGAGCATATTCGAAATAACCCGACTTTCAGTAACAAAAGCCCGCAATTTTTTGAACGAGCTTAAACTGACCGGCAAAAAAGAGATTATCGCAGCAAGGATTCTTAAGGAAATCAATGAACGACTTGGTTTTTTGGAAAATGTTGGCCTTGGATACCTTACCATCGACAGGTCGGCATCCACCCTTTCCGGCGGAGAAAGCCAGCGAATACGGCTTGCCACGCAGATCGGGTCGAAGCTGACCGGCGTTCTTTATGTTCTTGATGAACCGAGCATAGGCCTTCACCAGAGAGACAATCAACGTCTTCGAGAAACCCTTTTTCAAATGCGCGATCTCGGGAACACGGTTTTAGTGGTCGAGCACGATGAAGAAACCATACGCGCAGCAGACCATGTCGTTGATATGGGACCCGGGGCTGGAATTAAGGGTGGATATGTGGTCTTCTCCGGGCCACCGAATGGACTTTTATACGCTGAAGAATCACTGACCGGGCAGTATCTTTCAGGTCGAAAACGCATCCCGGTCCCGGCCAAACGGCGACCCGGTGTTCGTGAAAAAATTATACTTCAAGGGGCATCACAAAATAATCTCAAAAATATCCAGGTAGAATTCCCCCTGGGATGTTTTATCTGTGTAACCGGGGTATCCGGGTCCGGCAAATCGACACTCGTTCTGGAAACCCTCTATCGCGCACTTGCTCAGCGGCTTTATCATGCCAGGATGCCGGCAGGCAAAGTCGACAGCGTATTGGGTGTTGAATATGTTGATAAAGTAATCCATATCGATCAGTCTCCCATTGGCAGAACGCCCCGTTCCAATCCCGGAACATATACCGGTGTTTTTACGTTTATCAGAGAACTTTTTGTCAAAACACCTGAGGCACGAATAAGAGGTTACAAACCCGGGAGATTCAGTTTTAACGTCAAGGGCGGCAGATGCGAAGCCTGCCGTGGAGACGGCATTATTAAAATAGAAATGCATTTTCTGCCGGATGTGTATGTCACCTGTGATGTTTGCCACGGAAAAAGATACAACCGCGAAACCCTTGAAATCAAATACAAGGGGAAAAATATTGCAGACATACTGGATATGACCGTAAATCAGTCATTCAGGTTTTTTGAAAGAATAACCAATATCAAAAAAAAATTGCAGACCCTCATTGATGTCGGCCTGGGATACATTCGTATCGGCCAGCCGGCAACAACACTATCCGGCGGTGAAGCCCAGCGGGTCAAGCTGTCTCGAGAACTGGGCAAAAAAGCGACAGGAAAAACCATCTATATTCTGGATGAACCGACCACAGGACTTCACATGGATGACATCCGCAAATTATTAGATGTCTTGTCAAGGCTTGTGGACGAAGGAAATACGGTAGTTGTGATCGAACACAACATGGATGTCATCAAAACTGCGGATCACATCATCGACCTTGGACCTGAAGGTGGTGAAGAGGGGGGAAATGTTGTCGGATTCGGCACACCGGAAGAAATTGTACAGGTAAATGGTTCCTATACCGGAGTGTTTTTAAAAAAGGTTTTGCTTCCTAAATTCTGATGGTTTCTTAAAAAGTGGATTTTGTTCAATCCATTACCATTTAGGTCCGTTTCTATCGGCTTAAGGTCTTGTTTGGAATTTGGAGCTTTCAGTTTGGAATTTTCTTGAGACTTGATGCTTGTAATTTGTTATTTTCGGCTTATCCGGGTTGGGTTTAAGGTAAAACAGGGCTGCACCTTGCACGGCACAGCCCTGTTTTTTTTAAAAAATCTGTTTGTTCTTATTATTGACCTGCACCAAACAGCCCGGCAATCGTCGCTGCCTGAGGATGTGCATAGATAAGAATCAGTGCAACAACCAGTGCATAAATACACAGTGATTCAATCATAGCAAGACCAATCAGCATGGTAACCGTTACCTTACCGGATGATTCGGGGTTCCTGGCAATACCTTCAACAGCTCCCCTTACACCAATGCCCTGTCCAATACCGCAACCAAAGGCTGCAATCCCGACTCCGAAACCAGCTGCAGTCACGCAGGCAATGAAAAATTGTAATGCTTCTGCACCCATAATCTACTCTACCTCCTTTGTTAGTTTTTTTATGCTTCTTCCATTTTCCCATTAAAAAAACAAAAAGCATAATATTAAATATTTTTTCGTTATACGTTTAAATTAATGTGCATGCTCTATTGCACCGGCAAAATACATCACCGAAAGCAAATAAAAAACAAAGGCCTGTACCAGAGCCACGAAAATACCCAGAACCATTATCGGCAGTGGCGCAAAAAAGAGTCCGGCCAGCATAAAGAGGATCCCCAAAACAAGCTCGTGGCCCATCATGTTCCCGAAAAGACGGAACGTAAGAGACAGAATACGTGCCAAATGCCCTATGATTTCAATCGGAAAAATAAGCGGAACCATCCACCATACCGGCCCTAGAAAGTGTTTAATATATTTCGCACCGTGATATTTAATGCCGATAACGTGGGTGAACAGGACAACAACAAGCGCACATGAAAGGGTTGTGTTCAGATTGGCGGTTGGTGGAAAGAATCCAGGCAAAAGTCCCATGATGTTGCAGGTAAAAATATAAATAAAAATCGTAGCAAGAAGCGGAAAAAGCCATCGTCCTTCTTCCCCGGTAATGTCAATGGTGAATTCTTCGAGTCCCGAGATAATAATCTCCAAAACATTTTGTATTTTCGAAGGAACCAGGTTGACAGTTTTTGCGCCGGCGATTCCCAGTACAACCAGTATGATCATCACCACCCAGGAATAGATGATGTGAGGATTCGCATGGGCAAAATGTCCAAGACCGATCATTTCAAACAGCTTTACAAAAAATAGATAGGGATGTTCCACCTTAAGTTGCCTCCTTGAAAATATAATTGGTTAATTCGCGCACAGTGGCAAGCGTGATACTGGCCACCACCACCGAAAGTCCGATAAAAAGCCCCAAAGGGTCAACAAAATGCTCTGATATGAGAACAAATATGATGAGGCCGCTGACGATGAAGCGAATATAATATTTGCCCAATATTGCCTGTATGGACGCCAGATGGGGGGGGGTAAAAGCCTTTTTGAGTGTCCGGTACAACAGATGAAAGTTGATCGTGACGATGAGACCCCCAAAAATAATTCCCCTGGCAAAATCAGACGGCATAAACAAGAGCCCGATCATGCTGGCAAAAGAAAACAGGATCCAATTTGTCCGCATTACAAATTTAAAAAGACGCTGTTGAATTTCCACAGTTAAGATAT
>JAWOIY010000215.1:0-2531 GCA_046484425.1 Desulfobacterales bacterium
GGAAGAAATAATGGAAGTCAGGCCAAAAAAGGAGAAAGTAAAGAATGCTAAATCTTACAGGCAATCAACGATATGCGGTCGATGAAAGGACGGTCAAAGTTGTAACCATTGATGGGACTGAAATTAATGGATTAGTCAATAAAATAGGCCATGAGAGGACTTCTGATATGTTTACAAAAGATGATTCGCCCTTCATTATTGTTTATAAGGCGACTTCAAATGGCCATGAAAACCTAGTTTTCGCATTAAATAAGAATCAGATCATCAGGGTGGAGTTAGCTGATGTATAGTGGTAGATCAAGTCCAGCTGAAGTTTGAAAGATCCAAGCTCCAAAACCTATTGATTTCGGCTATAAATTTTCACCTTTATGTAATTTAAGGTGATCACGCAATCACAAAATAAATCCTTGAGATCGGTAAATGGTTCTCCCTTTTTTATTATCCGAACTTTTGATTACTGCCATGGAACACCGGGATAGAACCATTCAAATATTCTGTTTCGTAACTTGATCTTTGAAAGAGGAAAAAAATTCAGATCAGTAATTGAGATCACACGAATTGGGCCCGTTTCAATTTTTTGGATTCTCCAGCGCACTGTATAAGGTCTAAAGCAACGCAATTAAATATCGCTCGCAGATAGCTTTATTTTCAATCCCAAAAGCCGGGCAAAAAATTTAGACACCGAACCCGATTTTTCAATCTTGGTGATACGGCAAAACTGACTTTAAAGCATGACCTGATGTTATGATGTATAACAAATTGTTTTAATTTGATATAGTTCTGAAATAAAGAGGTGGAAAAACGGGGGTATATCGTTACATGCAAGCGTCTATAAGCAACGACAAAAGTAAGCATTTATAATTAACAAAACACAGAACAGAAACACAGCCTAAACAATACAAGAAAAGGGGCAGGGCCAATTCAATTGTTTTTGAATCAGATTTGACAACCGCCATTTAACCTTCATCCACGAATATTTTTAGCTTCGAATAATTGACTGGGTTTGGATGGTTGTTCCGGTAGAGCTGAAAATCTTTTTCGAGAAGTTCGCTGATCATCAGCGCCATGACGGCGAGGATGGTATAAAAATCTTTTGAATGGTGCTTGATACTGTAAGCCGACGTTATTTTCACACCGTCATACTGATCAGGTCCTCAGGCAGGTTGATCTTGATGTGGCGCTTCATACACTCGACCGGATCTTCGCTGAAAGTCTGATGCTCGGATTTTGTATGTGGCACACTGTATTTCATTTCGGGCATAAAAATTTCCCCGTTTGGCCGTCTAAATGCCACAAAGTATCATAAAATGGACAACACCCGCGGACAACATTTGCCATGTATTTGGGTGCATTTTATGCGTTTTATGCAGAGTTAACTAACTGAATTTATTAATATATATAGGCGGCATATGGGGGCTCTCACGCCGATAACACGGGTTCGATCCCCGTTGGGATCACCATAAAATCAATAGGTTACCCTTAATAATTTCTTTTTGTCAGGTCCGGACACCCTTCCGGACACCCTCAGCCTCCAAAACTATTCCTTTTGGGGGCTTTTCCCTTTTTAACTCAACAACACCACCTGGTCTTTTAAAGCCTTCATCAAGACCATTGCGGAGGGGTTTGAGTCCCAGACTTTTTAAATACTTTTCCGTGGTGGTAGCGTTTTTGTGCCTTAGGAATGCCTGAAGCCAGTTCAAGCCTTGTCCTTTGTGATACTGAACTGTTGCAGCCAAATGGCGGATCGCATGAAAGCCAAACGGTTTAACCTTTGCTTTTTCGCAGATCCGTTTCATAAAATGCTGCCTGTTTTTAAAGGGAGTACCATAATATTGATCACAAAAAGGCGTTTCATCCAGGCATACAAAAATATGATATTGCCCCAAAAAAGTAGACACGGTCAAGCGCAAAGTTTCACCTTCTGTTTTTCATATTCAGCCGGGCAAAGATACTCCAGTGTTGAGTGCCTTCTCTGCCGATTGTAGAACACCTCGATATATTCAAAAATGGAACGCAAGGTATCCTGATGACCTTCATAGCGTTCATGATAAACCAGCTCGGTTTTCATAATACCGAAAAACGACTCGGCTACGGCATTATCCCAGCAGTCCCCTTTGCGGGACATGCTCTGGATGAATTCATATTTACCGAGCTCTTTGCGAAAATCGTTGCATGCATACTGAACGCCACGATCCGAGTGAAAAACAAGTCCCTTGCCCGGACGACGTCTTCTGATCGCCCGTTTCAACGCCGTGACCACCATCTCATGACTCAACGAACTGCTCAGCGCCCAGCCGACCACCAAACGGGAGAAAAGATCGATAATCACCGTCAAGTACAGCCAACCCGTGCGGGTAGCCAGATAAGTTATATCCGACACCCACACCCTGTCAGGAGCCTCTGCGGTGAAATTCCGCTCCAGCAGATTCGGCGATACGGCAAAATGATGCTTGCTATCGGTCGTCACCCGGTATTTGCGGCGGATCTTGGAACGAAGGCCCGTATGACGCATCCGCTTGGCCACACGGTTT
>JAWOIY010000013.1:0-16155 GCA_046484425.1 Desulfobacterales bacterium
ACAAACTTGTAAAAAGTCTTTTGTGAGCGACATTTGAGCATTTGGGGAATCAGCGTTTCAAGCGGTGAAGCGTTAAAAATTTCAAGCTGTTTGAGGCGCTTGCGCCGAGTTCTTGAAATTTAGCGGAACCGATGGAAACGTCCCCAAATGGTCACGGAGCGAGCAATATTGACTTTTTACGAAACCATCAAAAATGAAACCTGAACAAATAAAATTTAAAAAATTATATCAACACAAAAATTCAGACACGTCAATTAAAAGAGGTTTGAATACAATTATGCACAGAAAAATGTGCATGAATGCACATTTTTCTGTGCATAAACGATCTTATTCTGCCAAAACAAACCAGATTTGCAGAATCTGATGAACCTAAAAAACTTTTCGCCGGTCAGACATTGCTGAGGGAAATGCCGTTTAAACAAGGATTGCCGACAATATGAATGAAATATTTGAACATCAAACTATTTTTGTTTTAAAAATCGATTTTACCTGAACACTCTGGCATGCTTTTTGATAGGAAAAAACAAACAGATTGATAGACATCAAATCTTCATTCCCGACATTTCGTAATGCATGACATCTGTTTCAATTCATATTAACGTCATGGGAAGAAATGGCGAACCGTTTTCAACGATCCACAGACATGTCTGTTGGAGCGGTAGTGTTGAAATTTATGGAAAATTACATATACATACACCCCGAAGAATGGTATCAGTGGAAGAAATACTTGGCATTGGACTTATTCGCTCCTTCAGGCGATAGCGCAAAAGTTCCATCAACGCCTCACGTGCTTGAACCTTCAATTGTCTGATAATGATATTATTTGTTTTTTACCATGAACAAAGAAGTTAGCTGCGTTAACACCAGGGTCATACTGGATTATATCAAGGAACATTATAATGGCGACTATTCCGGCGTTATTAAAAACCTTGACAGTGAAATTGATGCCCTGCCGGATCCGGAACGTTTTCTAACAGACCCCAATAACTGGATATCCTGCACCGTGGCGACCAAAATATATGAACGGACGAGGTTGCTTCTTGGTGACCATTTGGCGGCATATAAAATCGCCAAGTATGCTGTTGAAAATGCCAAATTTGGGTATGCCCAGAGAATCATCGTCATGGCTTTCGGATCCCCGGCAAAAGCACTTAAACACGCCCAAAAAATCAATGATAAATGGAATCGGAACAAACAGGTCGAGATTGTAGAATTAAAAAAGAGCAATGCCGTACTTCGCCTCCACTGGAACCATAAAATGAATGTTTCCAAGGATTTGTGTCTTATGAATCAGGGCACCTATGTGTATATTCCGATCATATGGGGTGGCAAGCCGCTCTCGCTGGAGGAAAAATGCTGCTATTTCGAAGGCGCTCCTTATTGTGAGTACCATTTGAAGTGGGCTCCAAAGAACTGGCTTTGTGAAACTTTTTCGAGGATTTTCAGGGCTAAATCCGTTCTCATGGAAACCATCCAGGAAATGGAGGAAGACAAGAAACTCATTGAAGAAAAATACGAGGAGGTCAATCGTCTTAATCTCGAGCTGAATTATAAAATAAAACAATTGACAGCCATCCATGAGACAGCCAAAGCAATTCTCTCGGTGCTGGATCTGAATCAACTTTTAACGGTTATCATGAATATTTTGTCCAATGTCTGTCAGATCAATCGTGCAGTGATTATGCTCGTTAATGAGAACGAACAGCATCTTGAATATGTTCACGGCAGGGGATTTAAAGGGCAACTACCGGGAGCGATTAAAAATTATAAAGTTCCTCTCGATCGTTTAAGCAACATTCTGGTCAGAGTCGCAAATACGGGAAGACCGGAATATGTTCCGGAAGTGAAGAGTTCGAGCCTAAGAAAAAAAAATGTTGTGTTAACATACGGAAAACCGTCCTCGGTTTTTGTCGTTCCTTTGGTTACCCGTTCAAAAGTGATCGGCGTTATTGCAACGGACGGAGCGGACGACAAAGGTATCCCAAAAGAGACCCGGGAAACACTGGAAGTCTTTTCACCACAGATCGCCATTGCCATTGAAAATGCAAGACTTTACAGCAGGCTTGAACAACAGATGCAAGAACTGAAAGAATCTCATTCTCTTTTGAGCCGATCCCAAAAATTCTCATTTCTGGGCAATCTGGCCGCAAGACTGGCCCATGAAATTAAAAATCCAATGACGGCCATCGGAACATTTATACAAATGATACCCCAGAAATACCATGATGCGGAATTCCGGGAAAAATTTCATACTATTGCGCTGGAAGAAACCGGCCGGGTTAATAATCTCATTACCGAACTGCTGGATCTGGTCAAGAAAAAAGAATCAAACTTCGACCTGAATAACCTTCATAAACTTATTGATAAAATGATCCTCCTTGTTTCACCGCAGAGTCATGCAAAAAGGATCGAAATTCTCCGTCGATTCGATCCCGGTATCCGCCAGATCCGGATGGATGGTGACAAGATGAAGGAGGTTATTTTGAATCTCCTTTCAAATGCGGTGGAATTTACTCCCGAAGGCGGAAAAATTGAGGTTTTTACAAAAAATTCCAGCGAAAAGGAAAAACCCGCCGCTATCCACATTGAAATCAAAGATAATGGCCCCGGGATTCCTGAATCCATGATCGCTAATGTGTTTGATCCATATTTCACAACAAAACACAAAAGCAGCATGCACAAAGGTACCGGCCTCGGGCTATTTATCGCCTATCAAAATATGCAGGATCATCATGGATCCATAGAAGTCAGAAGCAAAGTTAGCCAGGGGGCCGTATTTACGGTGATTCTTCCTTATGACATGGCAGCCTTAAACAACATACCTGAATGAGGTGAAAAACTTCAATAAGCCAATGGCGACGAATCAAGGTCGTTCCAGATATTTCGTCAGCACGTTACCAAACAGAAGCGTTCCCACTTCCAGAACTTTTTCATCCAGATCGAAATAAGGAGAATGGAGGCTGTGTTCAAAGCCTTTTTTCGGATCGTGACAGCCGAGCCCCACCATTACGCCTCCCCATCTCCGGCAAAAGTAAGCAAAGTCTTCAGCGCCCATTCTTGGAAGCCCGCTATGGACATTGTCGGCATCCAGGACTTCTTTGGCGCACATCGTGACGTGTTTCACCAGCGCCGGATCATTGACCAGAACAGGATATCCCTCTGTAATGTTCAGTGTTGCTGAAATGCCGAATGATCTGGCCGAGCCTTCCACCATATCTTCAAGACTCTTGATAATCGCTTCACGAATATCGGGTTTCAGGGTTCGAAGGGTCCCTTCCAAAACAGCTTCCTCAGGGATGATATTTGACGCTGTTCCCGCCTGAAAACGGCCAATGCTAATCACCGCGCTTTCAAGGGGTGGGAGTTGGCGGCTGATAATCGACTGAAATTGTGTAACAAGATGCGCTCCGGCAACGATTGGATCTTTACAGTGGTGCGGATGGGCACCATGGCCGCCCCTGCCCCTTAAACGTATGAAAAGGTTGTCTGCACAAGCATTACTGATCTCAGGTGCCAATGCAATATGTCCCATGGGCAGTTCAGGATACATATGCCCGGCAAAAGCAGCGCGGATCGGATCGGCGTCGAAAATACCTGTTTGAAGCATCGCCTTGGCGCCTGCTCCCCCTTCTTCCGCAGGCTGAAATATAAAGACAATTTCACCGCACCCGTTCTGAGGCCATCGATTTTCAATCAACCATCGAATGATACCCAGCGCGACGGCCATATGTCCGTCATGTCCGCAGGCATGCATGAAGTTCGGATTCCGGGACTTATAGGGAACATCATTTTTTTCTTTCAGCATCAGGGCATCCATATCCGCTCTGAATGCAACCATGGAGCCGGTGCGTTTTGCGCGCAGTCTTGCCACTACACCGGTCCCCCCGACACCCGATTGATAAGAGACGTTGAGGGTATCCAGGACCTCACAAATTTTAGCCGCGGTTTTCACCTCTTTGTAGGCTGGTTCCGGAAATTGGTGAAACCAGCGACGCAAATCCACAAGCCAATTATAAAAATCACCCGGCAATTTTGTCGACATGGTATACCTCCCGCCACGGATTCATCTGATTTGGAAATAATTCAAGTTTCGTACCCAAATTTTTGCGTAATCTCATCATACAGCGATGGTTTTATCCAATGTTAGCAGTGAAGGCGTATCGCCATATGATTTCATACCTGAACCAAAACAAAACTTTTATCACGAAAGCACGAAATTTTAAAAACACGAAAAAGAATATTTTTTATTTCGTGCTTTCGCCCTTTCGAGTTTTCGTGATTGTTTTTAAATTTTTGTCAAAATCAAGGGGCAAGCGGAATGGATCATCTTTTTTTAAAAGCGTGTACTGTTTGAGTGGTTTAGGGATCGTTGGAAAGAACAGAGGCGTGCCGAAACATTTCATAGGCAGGAAAGTAGGTGTTCTTGTTCGAACCCATTCTTATGGTATCCAATTCTGTTCTTTCTTTACGATCCTTTAACCACGAGTTTACACGGTTTGAAAAAAAGCATGATCCATGGAGCGATTTTATAAACAAAAACATCCCGATCCCCTCAACCCATCGGGAGAAGAACGATATCGCTTTTTAGGAAAATATATGGAGATGGACCGATTGCAACAAAATTTATTTTTACTGGGATGTAACGCAAACTTGCAAAAAGTGCAAGAATGAATAAAATAACTCCTATACCAAAGGTTATAGACGGTCTGCTGCCATCGTGTTGTTTAGAGGTAATCTTATCAAAGGAACACCCGTAAATATGTGGAATGATGAATTCTATCGGAAAAAGTCCCTCCTTATTGACCGGATAATGCATCGTCTTGATGAAAAAAATCATCATGATCGAACTTTTTCAAAAGGCATTACTGATTCTTCGATTACATCGGCCGTGCTCTTTTTGCTCGGTATGCCTTGTGAAAAAAAAGAATTTTCCGATTCTCCATGTTTGATTTTGAACAAACGGTCCCTAAAGGTGAAACAACCCGGAGACCTGTGCTGCCCCGGCGGGAGTATATCGTCCCGTATGGATGCCTTTCTCACAAAATTATTATACCTGCCCGGCTCTCCTCTGACGCGCTGGCCATATTGGAAAATGTGGCACAAACAACGGCGCCCCGAAGCCCAAAATATGGCCCTGTTATTCGCCACGTGTTTGCGAGAGGGTTTTGAAGAGATGCGGTTGAATCCCCTGGGGGTTAAGTTTTTAGGACCACTTCCCAAGCAGCGGCTTATTATGTTTCACCGGGTGATTTATCCAATGGTTTGCTGGATAAGCCGTCAAAGGCAATTTTCTCCAAACTGGGAAGTAGAACGGGTAGTTTATATTCCACTTCAAAATCTGTTGAAACCTTCTAATTATGCACGATATAGGTTGCGGAATGAAACATATCCGGAAAATGGAAACCATCCGGATGTGAAAGATTATCCCTGTTTTATCCAGAAACAAAAAGATAATCATGAAGTGCTTTGGGGTGCCACCTTTCGCATCACAATGGCTTTTCTCGAAATCGTCTTTGGATTCAGACCGCCGGATATGGAATCGCTGCCGGTTGTTTTTGGGACTTTGAATAAAAATTATCTCACAGGGAATGGATAATCAGGTTTTTCACGCTCATCAGCACGAGAATTGACATTTTAAGCCACATTTCATTGACAAATCCATTTGTCGGCACTATTTTAGAGCAGTTTTTAATCCCGGCCGGACCGGCAGATTTTTTTTGAAAAAGGAGAATACAATGGTTGAAGTCACACAATCAGCTACAAAACAGATTGCTGAATATTTCAAGGGAAAAGAAGTCGCACCCATTCGGATCTTTTTAAATTCAGGTGGATGAGGCGGTCCATCACTTGCCATGGCTCTGGATGAGCCAAAAACCACAGACAATGTTTTCGATATCGACGGTTTTCAATATATTGTCGATAAAGAGTTCTTAGAAAAGGCAAAACCCATTAAAGTCGATTTTTCGGAAATGGGTTTTAAACTCGATTGCGGGATAGACTTCACATCAGGATCAGGATGTTCAGGCTGCGGAACGACGAGTACCTGCGGTTAAGCAAATACCCAATCATTTTTTAAGGGCAACACAAATGATGTGTTGCCCTTTTTTATACGATTTCAAATCGTTCACAAATCCTAACATGTTGGGTCAGGACGAGTATCGGAAGCTATATCAACCTGAAAAAAAGTAAAGAATTCTGCCTAAAGGACCAGGTTGTATAGTGCGGAATAATTAACGAGCGGCCATATTTCCATTGAAGTTCATATAAACCGGGCCGTGGGTTTTAAGAAGCACACGGAATACACAAAAGCGTACCGTTTTCTGTCTCAACCATTTTGGAAGACATGGTCATTTCACCACACGCTGCACAGGCTTTTGAACGCGCCAGCGGTGCATAGGACGGCATAACACAATCAGCCTCCGCTGTGGAGAATATGTCATGAAACGGTTTTGAAAGTAAGTCTGCGGCTTTTAGCATCTTATGGCGTCGTTTCTCTTTTTCCGTTGCCGTTCCTGAAGAAACGGCTGCATCAAGCTGAAAAAATTCGTCCCTGGATTCACCCTCATATTGATAATGTTTCTTACGCGAAAACCGGTAGGCTTTTCTGTTTGAGCGGTTAAGGACGGTATAAACATTTTTCCCGTAGTCTTTTAAGATGAGGTTTCCCTTACCGGTCGAGGTTCCCAGCAGAATTTGTAACGCGTCAACCGCGCATGAGTCATTTTCACTGATGGCAACAACCTCTTCATCTCTTGAGCGATTGATCTTGAGAAGATCCATTGCTGCTTTGGCAACCAGGTAGCCATATACAAGTCCAGGACAAAGATGGCCGTGAAATTCGATGCATTTTTTCAGATCATCCGGAATTTTAAAATGAATTGTTTCTGTCTCTTTCATGGATTATCTCCCTTAAATTCAATTTAATGTAACGGCCGGGAAATTTTTATTTGATCTTGAAAAACCTGGTCCTCTGGGCCAGGATTCTTTACTTATTATATCGAACATCGAAAACGAAACCAACACATTAATCTGAACATAGTTTTGAAAATTATGCTATATTATTGATATATTGTGAGTTTTTCCCCGCTGGATTTTCTGGAATCGTGGAATCGAATTACTTTTGATACGGGTTCAAATCGGATTGTTTAGAACATGTTCAACGAAATTATCAACTTTCTCTCAGAGTTCTGGCTGATTTTTTCTTTTTCTTTTCTGGTCGCATTAACCGGTGCCATGTCACCCGGCCCCTTACTGACCTATACCATCATTAAATCGGTCAAAACAAGCAAACACGGTTATCTGATGGGACTATGGATTGTCATGGGGCATGCCATTTTAGAAATGGGCATCATCATTCTTTTGCTTTTCGGCTTTTCGTTTGTTTTGAAAAATATTACTGTTGTGCGTATTATTGGTGTTTCAGGAGGTCTCATACTTATGCTTTTTGGAGCATCCATCATACGAGACATATTCAACGGAAATATATCTACCGACTTTTTGCATTCACAAGACGCGTCCAATAAAAATCCCGAGTCGATTGAAAATAAAGGTCTCGAAAATCCAATCATCGGAGGCATCATGGTTTCCATGTCAAACCCTTACTGGTGGGTCTGGTGGGCCACAATCGGGTTTGCATTTATGATCCAATTTAATATATCTTTCAAAAAATGGCCAAACCTTCTGGCATTTTTCCTGGGTCATGAGGCTGGAGATTTAATCTGGTATCTAATCGTTTCAACACTTGCTTTTTTTGGTCTTAGGCATATGAACCCAAAAGCTTATTATGGAATTCTTATGTTTTGCGCAATATTTATGATTCTGTTCGGCATATACTTGGGCATATCTCCTTTTTTAAAAAACAGCTTATAATCCAAGGTTTTATTTATGCCCTCCCTTCAGGTCAATATATTCACCAAATTCAACTACTTAAATGAAAACCCAAAGCTGTCGATCTCAGAAGAATTGGGATCGGAAGACTCATCCTCGATATCGGATTCTCCTATATCTTTGGCTACCGCATCATCTTGGCGCTTTTTTTCACGAACCTGCAATTTTATAATCTCAATATATTGTTTTGCCAGCCTTTCGCCCCCCAATTTTAAATATACTTGAATGATTTTTTGGGTATCACGGTCAGCTCTATGTTCACTTGGAACCTGGTTCATCAAGCGCTTAAAAGTTCCTTTAAGCTCGTCCGGAATATTCAAATCCTCAGCCATTATTTCTCCTGGGAACAATTTTGGGTGTTTACTCGATTTAACAGATGTCATTAAATCTTGACATCCTATTACTCCGCCCTTTGGCAGAGATACAATGTTTTTGATGTGAAGAAAATGGACTCATGGAATACAGCCAAAATCCGTTAAAGACTCTAACAGGTTTGACAATAAGTCAAGACTGAAAAATGTAAAGCGTTTTTAACAAAATTTTTCAACTCTTTTCTTTTTTAGAGCCAACGATTAAGCATAATGGAGTTCCAAAATCCCATACATGAAAAAATTATTATGAATTGAAAAAAACAGGGCATATGTGTTAAAAATAGAATTTAATTAATACAAAGGAGTAACGATGATGCAAAACAAAGCATTGAACCCAGGGAAAATACTTCAGATATCCGGAAGCTACTGGGAAACCTGCACGCTTCATGCCGGGGTTAAACTCGACGTTTTTTCTATTATCGGCAACCATAGACTGAAAAGCAAGAATGTATCGGACAAGCTCCAAGGTGACCAGAGAAGTGTTGAAATGCTTCTGAATGCCCTTACAGCCATGGAGTTACTGGAAAAAAATGAAAACACCTATTCGAACACCCCCTTGAGCCTGGCTTTTCTTGTGAAAGATTCTTCTCGCTATATCGGCCATATCATTATGCATCATTATCATCTGGTAGATTCCTGGAACAGGCTGGATGTTGCAGTTCGAACAGGGGAACCTGTTCGAAGCAGGGCATCGCATACGGATGAAGAAAAAAGGCAAAGTTTTCTCATGGGCATGTTCAACCTGGCCATGAATTTGGCACCGGTTCTGGTTCCGAAAATAGACCTGTCCAAACGGCGTCATCTGCTCGATTTGGGGGGTGGTCCTGGAACCTATTCAATTCATTTTTGTCTGAACAATCCACAGCTTAAAGCCACTGTTTACGATCTTCCCACTACACGGCCTTTTGCTGAAAAAACCATTGCCAGATTTAATTTGCAAGATCGGATTGACTTTAAGGATGTTGACTATCTCGAAGAAGAGATCGAAGGAGTTTATGATGTGGTTTGGATGTCACAAATCCTCCACGGAGAAAATTATGAAAACTGCCGCAAAATTGTTCGAAAGGCTGTTTCCGCCCTTGAACCCGGAGGTATGGTCATCATTCATGAATTTATTTTGAACAACACCATGGACGGCCCGCTTTTTCCGGCATTGTTTTCCTTAAACATGCTGTTGGGTACGTCCGGTGGACAATCCTATTCAGAAGAACAACTCACAGCCATGCTCTCTGATGCCGGCGTCAGGGATTTTCAGCGCATTTATTTTGAATCTCCCAATGATTCCGGAATATTAATCGGAAAAAATAATTAGAATGAGCCTTATCTGATATCGGGAACTCAAGTGCCCATAAACAAAAATGAATTTTTCAAAATAAGGAAGGAATGTAAAAACATGGATGATCACCACATTACCCGCAGGGAATCAATAAAGAAACTGCTTAAAATCTCCGGGGGACTGGCATTAACCAATCTGGCGGCATGGCCGCTCCCGAAAGATCTGATAGCTTCTCCAACGTCGACAAATGAAAAATTTGTCGTTGAAGGGATCGGCCAGAGTCACGGTTACGCGATAAAAGCCTTAATCCGGAAGGTTTTCGAAGCCGCCGGCGGAATAGAAAAATTCGTCTCAAGACAAGATGTGGTGGCCGTTAAGCCGAATATCTCCTGGGCCAGGGCCCCCCATTTGGCGGCAACGACCCATCCGGAAGTGCTGGAAGCGGTGATTGAGCTCTGCCAGGAAGCCGGCGCTAAAAAAGTTGTCATCGCCGATCATACCATCCACGATGCAAGGCGCTGCTTTGCCATTACCGGTGCCGGTATGGTGGCCAAAAAAACCGGAGCGGATCTGGTCTACCCCAGGTCATCCCTGATGCGTGAAATGAAATTACAGGGGCACCGCCTGAATGTATGGCCGGTCTTTGTGCCACTCATCGAGGCCGACAAACTGATCAACCTGCCGATTGCCAAAGTCCATGTTTTAAGCGGGTTAACCCTGGGCATGAAAAACTGGATCGGCGCTGTGGGCGGCAGGAGAAATGCCCTGCATCAGGATATCCACATGACCGTTGTGGATTTGGCCCAGTTTTTCAAACCCACGCTGACCCTTATCGATGCCATTCGAATCATGGTCCATAACGGTCCATCCGGAGGAAGCGCTTCAGACGTTTCGGTGTCAAACCGTCTGATCTTGAGTAATGATCCCGTTGCGGCGGACGCCAAAGCCGCAACGCTTTTCGATTTTCGACCCGAGGACATCGGTTTCATTCACCTCGGAAACAAGTGGGGACTCGGAACGTATGAGTTTCAAAAAATCCGTCATAACAAGGTAATCATTTGAAAGCGAAACATCTTGTCTGGATACGACGCCTCACCCAGGCCATTTTTTTAATTGTTTTTGTTCTTCTCCTCATTGAAAGCCGGCTTCCCCAGGACGTCTACATGGATTATTCCGTCGCGCTGACCGCTGAACAAGATATTGAATTGAACTATCCCGTAACATTCTTTTTTCAGATCGATCCGCTCATATGGCTTACATCCCTTGTGTCAGGACATCAATGGATCAAAGGCTTTGGATGGGCCTTGGGGATCGTTGTTTTAACTCTTTTTTTTGGAAGGTTTTTTTGTGGCTTTATCTGTCCGTTCGGCACCATTCACCATCTGATGAGTTATGTCAAACCCGCTCTCAAAGGGCAGGGCATGATCAAAGCCAACCAAAAACGTCCGGATCAAAAATATAAATACTTGATCTTGATTCTATTCCTTGCAGCTTCCCTTTTGGGTCTTAATTTTACCGGGTTGTTGGACCCCATGGCTTTTCTTTTTCGATCTCTGTCTCTGGCCGTTTTTCCTGGGCTCGGGACCGGCATTAAAGAAATTTTTGATTTAATGGCCCAAAGCGATATTAAAATCTTTAATTATATCAGCTACACTGGAGAAGTGCTCGTATCACCCGTCTTTGGATATGGATATAAGGCCTTCCAATCAGCCTGGCTGATCGGAATACTCTTTCTTATAATTTTGTTACTCAACCGTATCCGGCCGCGTTTTTGGTGTCGGACCCTGTGCCCTTTGGGCGCACTGCTGGGTATTTTTGCCAGATTCAGTGTGTTAAGGCTCGAAAAGGATCCTGATAGGTGCACGGAATGTCAACTGTGCATAACGGCCTGCCAGGGAGCGGCCTCTCCTGTTCCGGACCAGGAATGGGAACCGGCAGAGTGCATGTTCTGTTTTAACTGTTTCAATGCCTGCCCGGAAAATGCTATCTCATTTAAATTGAGATGGCCGCCAAAGGTCAATAAACCTCCGGATATCGGTCGAAGGGTTGTCTTGGGAAGTCTTGTGGGTGGCGTTTCTCTATCGCTTTTTGGAAAGTTGGACGGGCGGATTCACAAGGTATCGGATGCACGCCTGATCCGGCCACCGGGTTCCCTGCCTGAGAAAGATTTTTTAAAGCTTTGTCAGCGGTGCGGGCTCTGTATGAAGGTTTGCCCCACAAACGTTATTAATCCTACACTTTCGGAAGCCGGAATGGCGGGATTCTGGACACCCAACCTTATAATGATCCAGGGATACTGTGAATACACATGTACACTTTGCGGTAGTGTGTGCCCCACGGGTGCCATACAGCATCTTTCGGTTAAAGAAAAAATTGAAACCCCCGTAAGAATCGGATCCGCCCATATCGACCGCGGGCGATGTCTCCCCTGGTCGGGCAACGGACCTTGTATTGTCTGTGAAGAACACTGCCCCACCTCTCCCAAAGCCATACACCTCAAAAAAGAAGTCGGCCTGTCACCGGATGGGGAAACGGTCCGTGTAGAACTCCCTTATGTAGATCTCAAAAGATGTGTGGGATGCGGGATCTGCGAATACAAATGTCCTGTGATGGGAAAACCTGCCATCCGGGTGATTGCAGCCGGGGAATCCAGGTCTATCAACAACTTGATTTTGCTCAGTTAAAATACGATAAACATTTCGATTCAGTGTGACGACGAACCATTGATGCAAAATTTAACCCAGGTTGAGCGGTTCAGGGTTCAACCCCGCCTGCCACTGCGAGGCACGAGCGGGCAGGGTTCCGGGTTGAAAAACTCCAAACTATCTTATGTCAAAGGGATCTTGCCTTAATCGTGGTTAAAAAGCCGGTCCACGAAATGGGTTATGTCGGGCATTTCGGATCTAGAACAGAATTGCAAACAATGTCCATCGGTTGTAACCCTTGAATTTTGAACTTTGAACCTGGAACCGATCAGGTTTAATATATGTGAGCAATCCTGTTCGGAACCTTGTTCGTGCGAAGCTGGTTTATGTGAAACAGTCTTTTCTTACTCGGCAGGCGGAGCCACTGTTTTCGATGTGGCGTATAAATCCTCTTTTTTGCTTATTTTCCATTTTTTGCCCTGTTTGACCAAAAAGAGCTGGCCGTCAAGGTTTATGCTCCCCGAAACTTTTACAGTGGCACTGTTATCTTCCTTTTTCGTGACAGTATATTTTAAATTTGACGTATCAATTCTGACATCATTATCGAATGCACACTGTTTTTTTACATAATCTCTGGCCACATCTTCAACACCGGCTTTACCACATGCAAAAAACATGAGCGCAGACATCAGAATACAGAGAGAGACGACTTTTTTCATTTTACACCTCATTATTTTTTAATGGTTGAAAAATAATACGGTTTGATTCATAAATTATATTACGAGTGTGGACAGATATCACCTCCATATAAAACGGTCAAGCCTTTTGAATAAGACACACGGATGTAAACCAGGAGAAACACCTGACGGTTTAATGAATTAATCAAATTTGTGACGGGAGGAATATAATGGAAAAGCCCATTGACAACTATTGGAAAGCCCGGTTGGTGGAACTTAAAGAAGCCCTTTCCGCAAATAATTTTGAAGCTTTTGTAGTTGAAAACACTGATGAAGCCAAATCGATTGTGCTTGAAAAAATAATTCCCAAGATAGCACCCAAAAGTGTCTCCTGGGGCGGATCTTTAACATTTGTTGCCACCGGACTTTATGATGTCCTTAAAAAAAACAACGATCTTAACATCCTGGACACTTACGATAAAAACCTGTCTCCTGAAGAAAGCATGGAGCGACGTCGCCAGTCACTGCTGGTCGATCTTTTTATTACCGGAAGCAACGCGGTGACCGAGTCCGGTCAACTCGTCAATCTGGATATGTACGGCAACCGCATTGGCGCAATCGCTTTTGGTCCCAAAAATGTCATTATTCTGGTGGGTCGAAATAAGATTGTTCCGGATCTCGACGAAGCCATTTTCCGTGTTAAAAACTATGCAGCCCCGGTCAACGCCATGCGACTCGACAAAAAAACACCCTGTGCAAAAACATCCTTTTGTGAGTATTGTAAAAGCCCGGATCGTATCTGCAATACCTGGACAATTACGGAGAAGTCATTCCCGAAAGAAAGGGTGAAGGTCATTCTGATTAATGAGGATTTGGGATTTTAGTTCGAATATTTCATTAAAAATCGAAATAAAAAGACGGGTTAGGCCTTGTTCATTTCCACGGCCATTTGGTTTTTATACTTCTGGTAATACTTAAAAACTTTTTCAATATAATAATGAGTGGATTTATAAGGCGGGATTCCTTGATAATCTCTGACTTTTTGGCTTCCGGCGTTGTATGCCGCCAGTGCCAGTTTGACGTCTCCGTCAAATCGGTTCACAAGCTGTTTAAAATACCGAACACCACCACTAATGTTTTGTTCGGGGTTAAAAATATCTTCCACACCAAGATCTTCAGCCGTTGAGGGCATCAACTGCATAAGGCCCTTTGCGCCTTTTTTAGAAATGGCTCTGGGATTATATCCGGACTCAGCCATGATAATTGCCTTCACAAGGGCGGGATCGATGTCGTGACGGTTTGCTTCCTGAAGTATGATAGGATGGAATAAGCGTTCTTTTTTATGCCTGAATTTGAATGGAACGTCATACATTAGAGATGCATCAGTTTCAATTTTAGAAAATCGGAACTTCTCGTTATTTGAACCGCCCACCGGGTTCACCTGCACCGTCTTTTGTCCGATCCGGGTCGAAACTAAACCCACCCCCAAAATCATTGTGAAAATAAAGAAAACACGGAAGATTTTCACGGACAATATCTGTATGACAATCTTTTTATCCACTCGATTTTTCAACTCCACAACTTGCCGGATCTGTATACGCATCATCCGAGTAAAATATTATTTTCAAACGAACTCGACTAAGGATTTATAATCTAACAACATAAGATTAAAATCTGAGTGTGTCAAGTAAAATGGAAGATTATAGTGTGTTCAAAAAATATTCCTTGCATTACCACCAGATATACGGTTTATTACAAAATTGTATTTTCTAAAGTAAACCGGAGCAAGATGAAACGTATCGAAGATATAACATTGCTATATGGAATCAGCGAAGCACTGAATGAACATCTGGATCTTAAAAAATCTTTATATAAGGTTTTAGAAATCCTTTCCAATTCCATGAACATGGTGCGCGGCACCGTAACCATTTTACACCCCCTGCGCAACGAAATCCACATAGAGGTGGCCCATGGTCTATCCCGAAGCGCTGTGGAACAGGTAAAATACAAAGTTGGCGAAGGGATTACCGGACGAGTAATCGAGACCGGCAAAGCCATCACCATCCCTAAAATCAGTGATGAACCGCTATTTCTGAACAGAACCGCCTCCCGCAAAACCATTAAGGATGAGGAACTGTCTTTTATTTGTGTTCCAATAAAAAAGGGAAGTCAGGTTATCGGCTCCCTCAGTGTCGATAAGCCGTATGACCCGTCTTATCCTTTAAACGACGGCGAAAAACTTTTGTCTGTGATTGCGACCATGGTGGCAAGACATGTCATCAATCTGGAAACGATCCGCCTGGAAAAAAAGCGCCTCAGTGAAGAAAATATCCGGCTGAAAAATGAACTCGAGAATAAATACCACATAACAAACATCATCGGCAACAGCAACAAAATGCGAGAAGTCTTCCAGATGGTGTCACAGGTGTCAAAGAGCAATGCCACGGTATTGATTCGGGGCGAAAGTGGCACCGGCAAAGAACTGGTAGCCAATTCCATCCACTATAACAGCCTTAGAGGGAAGAACAGGTTTGTTAAGGTCAATTGTGCAGCTCTCCCCTCAAACCTGATTGAGAGTGAACTCTTCGGACATGAAAAAGGTGCATTTACAGGAGCCATCAGTCAAAAAATCGGCAAATTTGAAATGGCCGACAAAGGTTCTGTCTTCCTTGACGAAATTGGATCCGTAAGCCTCAACGTTCAGGTCAAGCTTCTGCGTGTTCTTCAGGAAAAAGAATTTGAACATGTGGGAGGGCACAAAACCATAAAAACGGATGTCCGCATCATCGCGGCCACCAACAAAAACCTTGAACAGGCCGTCGAAGATGAAAGCTTCAGGGGTGATCTGTATTACCGGCTCAACGTTTTTCCAATCTATATGCCGCCGCTAAGAGAACGCAAGACCGACATTTTGCTATTGGCCGATCATTTTCTAGAAAAATACGCCGCAGAAAACCATAAAGATATCCGCCGATTTTCAACGCCGGCCATCGATATGCTCATGCAGTATCACTGGCCGGGAAATGTCAGAGAACTTGAAAACTGTATCGAACGTGCCGTGTTACTGTGCGAAGAAGGTGTTATTCACAGCTATCATCTTCCGCCCACCCTGCAAACAGGGACAGAAACCGATACGTTGCCGTCCCTTTCTCTTGACGATGCCGTAGAAAATCTTGAACGGGAGATGATCATCGACGCCCTTAAGAACACCCGGGGCAACACAACCCTGGCAGCCGATATTCTGAAAACAACGATAAGAAAATTTGCTTACAAGGCCAAAAAATACAGGGTTGATTATC
>JAWOIY010000058.1:0-3605 GCA_046484425.1 Desulfobacterales bacterium
ATTGAAAAAGCAAAGGGGATTGTTTGCAATTGCTCATAATGGACCATATAGCCGACTGGAACACGGCTTCAAGCATCGCCTTTTTCAGAATATCATCGGATCTGCCAAGTTCACCGGATTTTATTTTCTCAAGTGTGCCGACATTGGCGCTCAAATCTAAACCCAACTTCATGGTTTTTAAGACCAGTCGGGCCATTTTCCGGGGGGGCTAAATTCATATATTCAACAATATCAATATGTTGATTTTTTGATCGCCGATGTAGTGCCAAAATTATTGGAAGGCGTCTTATTTTCCTTGCGGGCGCCCCGCCCATATGCTATTCACCCCCTATGTTCATCCGTAAAACCACACATACCAACAACAAGAACGCCCAGACCTACTCCACCTACAAGCTTGTCGAGTCCGTCCGAACCGAGCGTGGCCCCAGACAACACACGATTTTGAATCTGGGATCGGACTTTAACACCCCCCGGGAACACTGGAAGGATCTCGCGGATCGGATCGAGCAGATCGTTTCCGGCCAGACATGTCTGTTTCCTGTCCCCGAAGAGATCGAGCAGGTGGCCCGGAGGCTTGCACGTCAAATCATCCGAAGGCACGGTCAACGATCGCCCGTTCCGGTCGATGAACAGGACAAACCCGACTACCAGACCGTGGACATCAACAGTCTCGAAAGCGAACAGATCCGTTCAGTGGGCGGCGAAAGCGTTGTGCTTGCGGCGATTCGGGAACTGGAACTGGATAAAAAGTTGGAAGGTCTGGGATTTGACCGGCCCAACATCGAAGCCGCCATCGGCGTGCTCACGGCGCGGCTGCTGGCCCCGGCCTCCGAACGCGCGACCCATGTCTGGCTTCAACGGGAGACGGCCCTGGATGATTTGATGGATGCGCATTTCGAGCCGCTTTCCCAGGACAGGGTGTACAAGGTCTCGGATATGTTGCTCCGGAACAAGGACGAGATCGAGAGTTATCTGCGGGAACGGGAACAGCATCTTTTCAATCTGGAAGAAAAAGTTCTTCTTTATGACTTGACCAATACTTTTTTCGAAGGAAGCGGCAAGTACAATCCCAAGGCGCATTTCGGCGTTTCCAAGGAAAAGCGAAGCGACTGTCCGTTGGTAACCTTGGCGTTGTTGATGGATACCGACGGGTTCCCGAAAAAAAGTCAGGTGCTCGAAGGCAACATCAGCGAGCCGGGGACCTTGTCTAACATTCTGCCGGGCATATCCACAACGACCCGGAAACCGGTTGTCGTCACCGATGCCGGCATCGGGACGGAGGAGAATGTGCAGTGGCTGACGGCCAACGGTTATGCCTACGTCGTCGTATCCCGCAAGCGCAGCCTTGACCTTCCCGCCGGAATGGAAATGATCCCGGTCCGGCAGGATGATCACCGGATCATCCGCGCCGGCATTCGGGGGAACGCATCTGGTGAAGTGGAGGTGTATTGTCATTCTACCGCAAAGGAGATCAAGGAACGCGGCATAAAAAACCGTTTCGAGCAACGCTTCGAGGAGAAGTTGACGGATGTCAAAAAGGCGCTCCACAAGAAGCATGGGACCAAAAAATACGAAAAGGTTCTGGAAAAGATCGGGCGGCTGAAGGAGCGGTATCGGCGCGTGGCCCGGCGTTATGAGGTCCGTGTCGAGAAGGATGACACATCCGGAAACGTAAAAGACGTCGTCTGGAAAATGAAGCCGATGGATGACGAAAGCGGATATTATGTGCTTCGCTCCAATCTCAACCATGCCGGCGCGAAAGAAGTATTCGACATCTTCAACATGCTTCTGGATGTGGAGGATGCCTTTCGTTCCATGAAATCCGAACTCGGACTCAGGCCGATACACCATCAAATCGAATATCGATGCGACGGACATCTGTTTATCACGGTGCTTGCTTATCATATCTTGCAATCGATCCGGTTAAAGCTGAAGGCACATGGCATTACACACAGCTGGGCAACGATTCGCCAGACGCTTTCCACGCATTATCGCGTGACCACATCCATAAAACGTTCGGACGGCAAGGTGATTTATATTCGGAAAACCGCCAAGCCGGAAGAATGCCATACCTGGATTTATAACGCGCTCGGCCTTTCCACCCGTCCCGGCAAGACCAGCAAAACAATCCTCTGAAGATCGCAGCGTTTTGACACTCCGGACAAAATTCGTAGTGCCTAAATGCATCCGCGCCCACGGCTAACCAGCCGGGATCGCACGACATTTTTTTCTTGGCCATGAAGTTGGGTTAATGTTGATTAGAAAGTATTAACAGGAGGGAAATATGAAAAAGTATATAATACTTGCCTGTTGCTTGCTACTTGTTTTGTTAGGGACTGCCAATGCATCCCTTACAACCATAGGGACTGCAACCTATAGTAATTGGGGATACAATCTGGTTTATGATGACGATGGCCTAACATGGTTTGTCTACCTAACCGGTACTGGGACTTGGGCAAACCAGATGAATTGGGCATCAGAACTAGTTAACAATATAGCGTCATATAATTTCAATGATGGGCTATCCGTTACTTGGAGCGGGAATTGGCGTTTAGCCACAAAAGATGAATTAAACAGTTTGTATTATGACGAATTCGGTTTTTCTAATAACCAAGGTCCATCTATTGAACAGTATGAGGCATTTGGTTTTACTGGGAATTGGAGGTACTATCTCTGGTCAAGTACAGAATTTCCCTACAATAATACTCGTGCATATTACTATAGCATGGGGCAAGGTTTCAGCCAAACTTATGACAAAAACACATTAATAAGGACGATAGCTGTTCGTGATGGTTAACTTGTCCCAGTCCCCGGCGCAGCCCTCCTTTTCTGTTCATCTTTATTTGGTATTTTAGGAATCAGAAGAAAGCTTAAGAAATTATCCCTGGATAATAAATGAAATATAAAGGCAGTGCCTATAGGCGCTGCTTTTTTATTTTCTTACCGGTAGAGATGAGAAGGAACAGGGTATTATCGTATTTCGCATTTCGCTTCAATTATCAATCGGGTAATATGACGCTCTATTTCCTTCAGTTTCTGAAGCATTGCGGGAATGCTGCTTGTATTGTTCGGTTGAAAAGTGATATCGTTTATCTAAGGTATCACAAAAAAATATTGGGGAGGTGACCTCATGAAGGGTGAACTTATCGCGATCATAGAAAAAGCTCCGGAAGGCGGATATTGGGCAATTTGTCCGGAGGTTCCCGGTGCCAATGGACAGGGGGAAACTATCGAGGAGGCCAAGGATAATTTAAGAGAGGCCGTTTCACTAATTTTTGAAGACCGCATTGATGACATTAAAAGGGGGCTTCCGGCAGGTGCTATCCAGGAAACGATTGCAATCTGATGAAAAGGAGATTTCTTGAAAAGAAACTCAGAATCGCCGGCTGCTATCTCAAAAGAGAAGGCAATTCGCATTCCTTATGGATCAATCCGAAGACTGGCACCATTGAAGCTGTCCCTCGGCACACCGAAATAAAAGAACCCCTTGCTAATAAGATTCTCAAACGTTTAGACGCGGAATAGGAAATGTTTTTTTGATTGAAGTGCGACGACTTGTTTAAATAGTAATTACCAAAATTAAAAAGGCAGCGTTTGATGACGCT
>JAWOIY010000096.1:0-8565 GCA_046484425.1 Desulfobacterales bacterium
CTGCTAACTCACTGAAAATACGAAGCGACTCCGCCAATAACGTTACGGGAAAACAACTGCCCCCAGAATACCTACAACCATACGGACTTTGGTTGAGGCAATTTGACCTTATGGCGCTTTTCCGTTCCAAAACAAAAAAGGCCACACGGTCGCTTCCCTTTCCGGGAGCATGGACCTTCGTGGCCTTTTTACTTATGCTCAATGGTCATCTCCGCCACAAACCGGCGGAGCATCTTATTTCGTAAGAGTTTAGCCTTTTGAAAATGAATTGCTCCAGGTATGCTTAAATTTTTTCTGAAAGAACTCACAGATAACGGCTTGTAATGAAAAAACCGGATTTAGCTTCTGAGAATGGTTTTGGTTTTAAGACTATATGATCGCATTCAAGCTAATCCGGAATGGTTTTTTCATAACGAGCCGTAATCCACCCTGCCCGCTCGTGCCTTACGTGGCAGGCGGGTCAAACAGCTTCCAGTAAAAATTTAAGCACACCTGGAGCTTCCTAAAAACAGACTTGTTTCCAAAATCTAAACAGTTACCTTATTTCTTGTTTCCTGGATCTTGCCTTAAAATAAAACAAAAAAAAACCACGAGGCAACGCATCTTCCTGATACGATCCGCCTTCGTGGCGTTTTGATTCAGCTATTAATGTCTTTCGAAGATTCTATGTCTTTGATCTTGCCGTAACATACAAGCAAGAACGGCTTCTGCCGTAATTTAAATTAAAACGACCATACTTAAAACTATCCGAGAAGTCAAATTGTTTCTCCAACCTTCCGACGGCTTTTTTGACCAGTCAGAAATATTTTATGCCAATCCCGCCACTTCTTCCTTGACCGTTACCGCGATCTTAAACAGGGCGGTCAATACCAGAAAACCGATGGCCCATATTCCGAGGGCAATAATGACTTCGGGTACTGTCGGAACATATTCGTTCACATGATGCATAGGATTCGGTACAAACCCGCCGGAGATCATACCGAGCCCCTTGTCAATCCATGTCCCGACAAAAACGGTCACGCATGCCACGGCCAGAACAGTCTCGTTTTTGCGGGTTACCGGATTCACCAGCAGAATAATCGATATCACCATCAGTATCATGGATGTCCACATCCAGGGCACAAGAACGCCGTGTCCGTGAAGCCCCACAAACAGGTACGTGAAATGGTCCATGTGTTCGGGTATCTTGCTGTAAAATACAACAAACACCTCACAGAGAAAGAAAAATACATTGACGGTGATGGCATACGCCACAACCTTGCCCAGTGACTGGATCTGCTCTTTGCCGGGATCGAACCTGGTCAATTTCCGGACGATCATGCAAAGCAGGATTAAAAGTGCCGGACCCGCAGCAAAAGCCGATGAAAGAAAACGCGGCGCGAGAATAGCGGTTAACCAGAAACCACGGCCTGGCAGACCACAGTAAAGATACGCTGTTACCGTATGGATGCTGACTGCCCAGGGAATGGAAAGATATATTAGCGGTTTTAACCAGCCGGGCGGCGCGACATTGTTTCTTTCTGCTTCAAGCACCTTCCAGCCGATAACGATATTCAACAGAAGATACCCGTTCAAAACGATCATATCCCAGAAAAGGATTGAATTGGGTGTGGGATGCAACAGAACATTCATTACGCGTATGGGCTGGCCAAGATCCACAAAAATAAATAAAATACACATGGTCACAGACGCCACCGCCAGAAATTCTCCCAGAATGGTAATCCTGCCGAATGCTTTATAGTTGTGCAGGTAGTAGGGCAAAACCACCATGACCGCCGATGCGGCAACACCGACCAGAAATGTAAACTGGGCAATGTAGAATCCCCAGGATACATCCCGGCTCATGCCCGTAATCCCCAAACCAAAAGTGAACTGCCACAGGTAGCAGGCAAAACCGACTCCAATAACGGCCAGAAGCGCCGTCATCCATCCATAGTATTTCTTTGTTCCTGCGAACGCCTTTTCAAGCATAACCACCTCATACAATATAGAAAACTGATGGGCCCGTTCCCAGGGCCGGTTTACGACGAATGGTGTAGTTGTTTCTTAAAACCTGTCTGACTTCTGATTCCGGATCGTCAAGGTCTCCGAAAGTCAGCGCACCGTTTGACACTTCCACACAGGCAGGAATTTTTCCAACCGCCAGCCTTTCCGCACAAAAGTTGCATTTCTCGACAACCCCTTTTGACCTTGTGGGGAAATTAGGATCGGTTTTTTCGATAAAAGGACGCGGATCTCTGAAATTGAAACTTCTCGATCCGTAAGGGCATGCCGCCATACAGAATCTACAGCCGATGCATCGATGAAAGTCCATCAGAACAATACCGTCTTCGCGGCTAAAGGTCGCTTTTGTAGGGCATACCCGAACACATGGCGCATCCCCACAATGGTTGCAAAGTGTCAAAAAGGGCATGTGGTTGAGTCTGTCATTCAAAAAGTCCTGTTCCTGCATGGGAAATACATGTTTAAACTCGTCTTCCCAAATCCACTTGATCTCATGATTCTTGTTCTCAAACTTGGGAATATTATGGATTTTATCACAGATCTCGATCATCGGTTTCAGGTCTTCTTCCGATTGCAATTTCCGGGTATCGATAACCATTCCCCATCGTTTGGCTGAAAGGGCCTTTTCGCCGGTCCTAATTTTCGGTTTTGCCGTTTCACCCGATGCAGCCATGACATCGAGGACCGGCTTGGCCCCTAAACCCAACGCTGCAATTCCAGCTATTTTCAAAAAGCGTCTTTTACTGCTTTCCATCACTTTGCCTCCTTCGGATCGATGTGGCACTCCCAGCAGTAAGGGGTTACCGAAGCATAATTGTGGCACGTGTCACAAAACTCAACCTTTTCCGTGTGACAATCCAAACAGGTATTGGTAAGACTCATATTAAATTCCTTCCCGCTGGGACTTACATAGATTCTTTTGGCATCCCGAACCACCGTATCCCGCCATTCATTCAGAAGCTGCATATGTTCGTATTTCATGATCGGCTTTGGCAAGATGCACTCTTTGGCGGCAATAGCCTTTTCACTGAGCTTGGGTTCGGGCGCCGGAGCGGCCTTTCCAAGGTTGAACCAGAAAGGAAATGTTATCAACACCACAAAGATGCATAAACCTAAAGCCACTTTTCCCTTATCATACATCTTCTTGTTATTCGGCATCTTCATCCTCCATTCCCGGCAGCGGTTCACTGCGCAGGTCCATTGTCCGCTTGGTCTCTCCGGGCAAAATCAATGCGTTGCCCACCATCTCGTGAACACCGGTCACCCCGACTTCGGGAACCCAGTACTCCATGGAAGCAGACAAGACGGCACGATCGATGGCGCAGACACATGCCAGCATATTCACCCCGTGTTTCTCATGAACATATTTGACGGCATTGGCCCTTGGCAGGCCTCCCTGCATTCTCAATTCCATGTTTTCACCCGCATTCAGGCCGGAGCCGCTGCCGCAGCAAAACGTCTGTTCACGGATGGTATTTGCCGGCATTTCATAAAAGTTGTTGCAAACATTTTTAATAACGTACCGGGGCTCTTCCAGCAGTCCCATGCCACGGGAAGTATTGCAGGAATCGTGATAGGTCACCTTCAAATGATCGTTTCGGATGGGATCGAGTTCCAGTTTATTGTGTTTGATAAGATCGGCAACAAACTCGGTAATATGCACCATCTTGGTCGATCTGGCATTTTCAAATCTGGTGCCGGTAATGGGGGAAACCGGTTCTTCCAGAAAATCGGCAGGGCCGTTCATCGTATCCATATACTGGTGAATGACCCGCCACATGTGACCGCACTCACCCCCAAGGATCCATTTCACGCCCAGCCGTTTTGCCTCGGCGTACATCTTTGCATTCAACCGTTTCATCATCTCATGAGAGGTAAAAAAACCAAAATTTCCGCCTTCTGAAGCATAGGTGCTCCAGGTGATGTCGAACCCATATTTTTCCTGTAAATAATGAAACAATATCATGTACCCCATACACGTAAACGTTCCGGGGTCGGCAAAAACATCGCCGGAAGGGGTGATAAAAAGGATTTCAGCGCCCTTCCTGTTAAAACTGGGTTCCACCCTTACACCGGTAATTTCTTCAATATCGTCCGTAAAGAAATCGAGCATATCCTTGTAGGCATGGGGCTGTATTCCGAGATGGTTCCCGGTTTTATAGCAATTCGAAACCGGTGTCGCAATCCAGTCGATGTTCAGCCCGATGAGGTTCAGAAGCTCCCGGCCCATGATGGTGATCTCTGCCGTATCGATGCCGTACGGGCAAAACACCGAACAGCGGCGGCATTCCGTGCATTGAAACAGGTAATACCACCATTCTTTTAAGACATCCTGGGTCAGTTCTCTGGCACCGATGATCTTTTTAAAATTCTTGCCCAAGGATCCGATAATTTTACCGGCGGTGGTGAAATCGTTCCTGTAAACCGAGCGAAGAAGTTCCGCCCGCAAAACCGGCATGTTTTTGGGATCCCCGGACCCGATGAAAAAATGGCACTTATCGGCACAGGCCCCGCAACGGACACAAATATCCATGAAGACTTTTACGGAACGAAACCGGTCGAGCCGTTCCCTGAACCCTTTTGAAATGATCTCTTTCCAATTTTCAGGCAATTGCCAGTCCTCATCAAAGCAACTCCATTGTCTTGCATAAGGAAAACTTACAGTTTCAAGGCTCTTGGGATTTGCAGCATAACAAGCCACACCCCTTTTAATTTCAACAGGGGTGTCCATCCAGCCTTTTGGGGAAGGTTTGTGATCTATACCTGCAAACATCTCATCAGATTTTGGAAGTTCTGACATTATCTACTCCTTTTCCTCTTCCTCGGGTTCCGCCGGCGTTCCCGGTTCTATCATCTTTTCAACAGGGAGTCCTGCCTCTATCATCTTTTCCCTGAATTCATCCTCATAGGCATCGTAGGTATGAATCTTAACCGGATAATTCCATGGGTTGACATGTCTTTTGACCCTGCTGTTGTTGGCCAGATTTCGAGTGGGGCTCATAAAAATACCGCCCAAATGCATGAGCTTGCTGAACGGGAAATAGGCCAGCAGCACACTGACAAAAAAGAGATGGATATAAAATATGCTGCCGATCCCTTCGGTGATATGGGGGTTGAATGTGACCAGGCCCATGGTGAACGCCTTGACGCCCACAATGTCCACTTTGGTAAAATACCGCATCAGAATACCGGTAAACGCAATGCCGAAAATGAGAAAAAGCGGAAAATAGTCTGAAGCCAGCGATATGTATCTTACCTGGGAAATCCATATTCTTCTCAAGAATAAAAAGGTTACGGCCGCAAGAAGCACCACCCCGGACAACATGAGCATCGGAACACCGATCTGGAGAAAACCGTCCAGTGTATCGAGCAGTTGCACAATAGCCGGCACCGGTTCGGTAAAAAAGCGCAGGTGTCTGAACAGCACGACAAAAAAAGCCCAGTGAAAGGCCAGCGAAAAAAGCCACAGCCATTTTTCCCATTCGTAGGAAATCTTGGTCCCTGCTTTGAGTTCACATTTTGTATTCCTGAACAACGACCTTAAAAAAACGACCTCCAGAATCATTCGAACAATAACACCGCCTGTGGTGGACGGGTTGTCAATACTGGCCGGCTTGATCCAGGGAAGCGTTTTTTGTTGACCGCAGGTTGTGGGAATTCTGAACGGAACCGGTGAGCGCGCCCAGTCTATGACTCGGTTGATAAATCCCAAAATAAAGAGAATTAAAGCCAGATAAGGTATGATAATTCCGAAAAATACCTCGCCCCCCGGGAGTTGAACTCCGACATAAGCCAGCGCAAATAGAACAATGACCGCTATGAGGGAATACATGTAACTAATATTCATTATACCATTACCTCACTTACTGGCTTCATAACGCCATGATGGATTTTGTTTCATATCACGTATGCCGGATCGTTTTAAACCTTACAACATAATGATCTTACAAAACCGATATGTCGTTTGAAGCCTCCTATCATATATTAATATTATCTAAATCCGGCGTATCTGCCGGCATCTCACGCACCAAACCCGCCCGCTCAAAAGCCCGGAACGTCCGGTTTCTCATCTCGTTGGCTTTGAGTTCGTAAATCTTTTCACGGCAACTCATATAAATGTTAAATGCAATCATGCCGAGCCCATCGATCTTTGACTCAAACGACAGCAGTTCGTTGAAATCCTGTGTTTCAAAAGCCTCTTTCTGAATATTCTCTCTAATGACATCCTTTAAAAAAAAGATAAAACCCGTGGCTTGGGCGGGGGAAAAGTTTTGAATGGCTCTGATTCTGATGATCGGATCAAGGAGGGATCGCATGGCTTCCTGATCTGTTTCCTTGAGGAGTTCGTCAAACAATCCTTCCAGGCCGTTGTAGATGGTTCGACCCACAGGGTTGGAAAATGGGTCTTTCTGGTTTTTCAGGAATTTTGCCGTATCGGGTGGATACGTCCCAATCGCAGCGGCAAACCATTTTTTTACAAGGGTGGTTTTTCTCTGCACAAGTAGGTCATTCAGCCTCATATTCAGGACTGCTCCGAACTCCCAGTTTTATCGCCGAAAAGCAATTCAATGCCTTGAAAAATATTTATGATTCGCAACCCGGCGGTTCAAGTGGAAATCACAACAAGGGTCAATACATTCAAGGGAAGTCCTATAGACATTTTATAAAATCATGTCAAGGATAAATGAAAAAAAATATGTCAACTATCGAAAGTTATTTCGATAGTTGACATCCGTTATCCGTAGGGAGATCTAAGATTATTTTTGTTCAGCAATGCGGATTGTTGTTTTTTTTATTGCCAATTTGGCTTCAATTTAGGAAAAACCGCAGTTACAATTCAAAATCGTTTGTTTTAGACAAAAGGGTGTTACGATGAATACCAAGTATTTTGGATGCTTTTGTTCTATTTCCATCTACGCTTTCAAGAATATCAGAAATATATTTTTTCTCAAATATGCTAACGGCCTTTTTTAGGGGCATACCTTTCACCTTGGTTTTATCGATATAATACGTTGCGCTGTCTTCAAGATGGATGACCGGACCTTTGGTGATGGTAACCAGTCTTTCCACGAGATTCTTGAGTTCGCGAACGTTTCCGGGCCAATGATAATTCATCAATACACTAAGGGTTCCTTTGGAAAACCGTTTTGCAGGTTTACCTGCTTTATCGGAATTCAACTCCAAATAATGGTCCAGAAGCAATGGAATATCATCCCTTCTCTCTCTCAAAGGTGGCAACCATATTGGAAAAACGTTCAGTCGATAATAGAGGTCTTCACGAAATTCGCCGTTTTTAATCCATTGGCCAAGGTCCTTATTGGAAGCTGCAACAAATCTGGCACTAATCTTGATAACCTTTGTGCTGCCGAGTCTTTCAAACTCCTTTTCCTGGATGATTCTTAAAAGTTTTGCCTGCATATTGACATCCAGAGAATCGATATCATCAAAAAAAACTGTGCCGGTATCGGCAAGCTCCAGCTTTCCAATGCTGGTATGGATTGCCCCTGTGAAAGCGCCTCTATTGTGTCCGAAAATCTTACTCTCCATCAGTGTCGCCGGTATGGCTGCACAATTTACAACCACAAAGGGATGATCACTTCTAAGGCTCCGATTATGTATGGCCCTGGCAACCAGTTCCTTTCCTGTTCCGCTCTCACCTTGTATTAGAACGGTTCCGTCACTCTCTGCGATGATCGATATTAATTCAAATATTTTTCTCATCTTATTATTTTTACCTACCATTTTTTCAAATGGGTGGTACCGCTCCAGCTCATTTCTGAGATAAGTGACTTCCTTGACAAGGCTTCGTTTTTCCAGGGCCCGCCGAATCACGGTCAAAACGTCATCCACGACAAAAGGTTTGATAATGTATTCGTAAGCCCCAAGTTTAATCGCCTGGACCGCCGTTTGAATCTCATTTACAGCGGTCACCATGATAATTTCGGTATTTGTATCCGTCTCTACGAGTTTTCCAAGAAGTTCCAGGCCGCTGATGTCCGGCAAAAGGATATCGAGGAGAATCAAATCTACTGAGTTTTCCCTTAAAATATCCATTGCTTCCTGGCCGGTTCCTGCGAGAAGCACATGGTAATCATCTTTTAAGACCATGTTAAACGACTGGCGGACGCCATTTTCATCGTCAACGACTAAAATTGTGTCCCTTTTTTTCATACCCAATAATCCTATATTCAAAAAAGCGGGGGAAATTGATTTTTGTGAATCCGTCCCGGAATCGGCAACAGCCATATGACAGTAAAATGCCCGCTATTTTAGCAAACTCTGTGCCAAACTCTAATTGTGAGTATTATTCTTAAGATATTAAAACCGCCGTCGCCCGGTTAGATATAATCAATTCCACGTTCCAAAAATGACAAACTTGTAAAAAGTCTTTTGTGAGCGACATTTGAGCATTTGGGGAATCAGCGTTTCAAGCGGTGAAGCGTTAAAAATTTCAAGCTGTTTGAGGCGCTTGCGCCGAGTTCTTGAAATTTAGCGGAACCGATGGAAACGTCCCCAAATGGTCACGGAGCGAGCAATATTGACTTTTTACGAAACCATCAA
>JAWOIY010000152.1:0-5779 GCA_046484425.1 Desulfobacterales bacterium
TATTGAAGGAACGGGTTCGGAGTCTTTTGAAAAAAAATCCGCTGGTGACCTCGTTCAGCAATGCTCCCTTGGAGGCTGGTGGCTGGGGTGCTACTCTGGTGGAACTTAAGCGAAAATAGTGCACCAACTTCCCTGTTACCTGAATTCCCCAATGTGAAAAAAATGTTATAAAAATTATGATATTCATTACACAATTTTTTGAACGTCTATCTCCTCGAATAGGCTAACTATCTGAAATAATAAAGACTCAAAAAACCACCTTTTTCCTGCATGATTTTTGCATAGGATCAGTAGGTAATTTAAGACTTCGCATTTATTAAAAAAACAAATCTTTCCCAAAACATCTTAAGATAGATTCAAAAATAAGCTTAATATCATGATTCAAATATTGCCTGATAACGGAGGTCGGCGTTCGGGAACGGATAGACGGGAATTTACCTATACCTCTCATATACCGGAACGGAGAACTGGTAACGAAAGGAGAAGTGGCCTCGATAGAAGGCAAAAACCGAGGACATCCAAAGAATAGGAAAATTTAAAGCAAAATATCATGATTTAACCCGCCCCATTCGCACGCACCCTCAAAATACATCATGTATCCCGGCCGGTCTATCGGTCGATACCGGTTCTCGCTTTAACCCCTCGGTTGTAATAATGTTTGACTTCCTTAATATCGCTGACAAGATCAGCGATTTCTATTAATGATTCGGATGCGCGGCGACCGGTTAGAATGATTTCCACATGTTCCGGCCGTTCTCTGAGCACTTCCATGACTTTCTCTTGTTCAAGCAAACCAAACCATACGGCAACATTTATTTCGTCGAGAATAATGATGTCGAATTGATTAGAAAGCATCATTTCCCGCGCTCTTTTAAGACCTTGTTGTGCCTGGTCCGTATGTTTTTCCGTTATTTTTTCCCGATGAACACACTCCACATCTCCATACTGCTCGATAGTGATACAGGGATGAGTACTCAGCGCTGTCAATTCGCCATAGTGCTGACCTTTCATGAACTGACCCATATACGTTTTCATCCCATATCCGGCGGCCCGTATGGCTATACCCAAGGCCGCAGTAGTTTTACCTTTTCCATCACCGGTAAAGATTTGAATACATCCTTTATTGCGCGTTTTTTTTGTCATTGGCTTTTTTAGTTGATCGAATCAAAATTTTTCTTTCTTTCTCTGCCTACCGTTTTTTTATCTTGTTTTTCTTCGTCTAAACCGGCATTCTTTTTCTCCATAAACCAGATGGGACAAGCGGATCGGAATTTGCAGTATATCTCGGGATCGCTGCACTTCAGGCATTCTTCGCACATGTAAGTCGTATACTTTGAGCAGACATAACTGGTTTTCTGATCCGGATGGTTACGACATCTCTCCATTTTGACGGCTTCCTTGGCCGAATTCGTATGATAAAAATGATGACCTGGAAATAGTGAGGCTAAGTCACTGAAAATACCAAGCGACTCCACCAATACTGCTCCAGGAAAACAACTGCCCCCCTGAATAATTACAAATTTTTTAAAAGTTGATTGGCTGCCGTCAACGTCGGGTCCCAGGTCGGTCCAAAAGGCGGCGCGTATGCCAGATCGGTTTGGCAGTAGTCTTCAACGGTCATCCGGTTGTGCAAAGCAACGGCAGGCGCATTAATTCGGTGTGCAACACCTTCATTCCCCACCATCTGGGTACCTAAAAGACGACCGGTTTTTTTATCACCGATCATTTGGACATGGATTGTCGAGGCGCCGGGATGGGCATGGGCCCGTGAACGGGATTTTATCACCACATCCTCAGGATCGAAGCCGAAGTTTTTGGCTTCGTTTGCGGTCAGCCCTGTTCGCGCCACTTCCAGATCAAAAACCTTAAAGACCGCTGTACCGGCAACGCCTGGAAGTTCAACCGTCTTTCCGCTGACATTGTCGGCCACCGCCCAGCCTGCGCGGTTGGCTCTCAATGCCAACGGTATCCACGTTCTTTCGCCGGTTACCACATGATACGCGTCGGCACAGTCACCGGCGGCATAGATGTTCTCATCGGAAGTTTTAAGCTTTTTGTCCACTGCAATCGCATCTTTTACACCCAGGTCGAGACTGGCTTCTCCAGCCAGCTTGCTGTTCGGTTTAATTCCCATGGCAACCAGGACCATGTCGGCCTCAAGGGCAAGATCCGTACAGATTACCCTTAATCGTCTATCCTTGGCTTCAATTTTTTTTACCTGGTGGCCCAGATGTAATTTTACGGCATGTCTTTCCAATTCTTTTTTTATGATATCAGAAAGTTGTTTTTCCATCCAAGGCAAAAACACCGGCCGGGGTTTGACCATTTCAACGTCTATGGATCGGGCTCTAAGTGCTTCACACATTTCAAGGGCGATATAGCCCATGCCGATAATGGCCACTTTTTTAACAGAATTGGATCGGATATAGGATTTTATTCTTCTTCCGTCATCCAAAATTTTTAGGGCCATCACTCCTGGAAGGTCAAAACCTTCAAGGTTTGGGATGATCGGTGATGCGCCGGTTGCAATCAGTAATTTGTCGTAGGAAAATTTAAAAATTTTACCCTGTAAAGTTGTTCCTGAAACAGTTCTTTTCGCCGGGTCGATAGATTCAACACAATGCCCGGTTAACAAATTGATGTTTTGTTTTTCCCTGAATACATTGGCTTGTCGAACCACAAGGTCCTCGATCTCGCTTTCCGGATCCGCAATATTATACGGCATGCCGCAGGCACTGTAGGAAACATCCATGGTCCTTTCCAGCACGGTGACATCGGTATCCGGATTATTTCGCTTGGCTCTGCTGGCAGCACTCATACCGGCAGCATCACCGCCGATAATTATAAATATCATAAAACCCTCTTGATTGGAGATAGTTGATCAAATAATTACTTCGAATTGGCATCGATAATTACGTCCATTTTAATCATTAAGATAGCAATTTTCTGACGCTCTATTCAACCATTTATTTTCTTACCATTGACCTTCAACATTTGCCTTGTCGGCAAACGTCAGTTTCCCTTCATTAAAGGATTTTACAGCATCTATGACCGTGCCTTCAACTTCATTGGCCACACTTATTTTTGCGGCATTCAATACCTGGTATGCCTTGGGGCCGCAATAACCGGTTAAAAGAACCTCTGCTCCTTTATCACTTATCATGGAGGCTGCCTGAATACCGGCGCCTTTAAATGCATTTATATTTTCTTTGTTGTCGAGCACTTCAAATTCAAGGGTTTCCGTGTCTACGATGAGGATATAAGCAGCCCGACCGAAGCGGGGATCCACCTGCGAATCAAGGCCGGTTCCCTGAGATGTAACTGCTATTTTCATTATTTTTGTCCTTTTGTTTTTTTGTGCCATAAGGATCGATCAAGACAAAATGGATGCAGATGATTAATACCCGGTTACATACCACCTTGTCCGCCACCGCAAACCTGGTCATCTGAAATCATCGGCAGCTTGCCTGCAATCAGGTCTTCCACCACCGGCCGGATTTCAGGACGCGTGGCATCGTGATACACATCGATGCCTACCTGTCTGAATCCCATCAACGGACGCATGCCGATACCACCGACAATCAAGGCGTTTACTTGGTGTTCCGCCAACAGATTGACAGGGACCATACATCCGCCTTGAACATGGGCGTGGTTGGCAATTGATTTAACCTGTTCGATCTCTCCGTCTACCACATCGACCAGTGTAAACACATCACAGTGACCAAAATGTCCCGCCCTTTGACCATCGAGTCCACCATTATCTACGGACGGGATAGCGATTCTACCATTTTTCATTTCAAACATCCTCCTTATCAATGACGTTTAAATTACAGTTTGCTTTTAAAGCCCCAGTTGGTATTTAACGTTTAGCCAAATTTCACTGATGCTGCTTCGAATCTTTGAGTTTCCCACATATTCCAAAACGGTTTGCCCTTTGACCATGGATTCGGTAAAGACAGGATCAAAAGGAATTCGTCCCACAACCGTTATGTGATTTTCTTTTGCCAGGTTTTCGATAGCCTCGGTCTGATCGGGATTCAGATCGAACTTGTTGACACATACCATCCCCGGTACCTTAAAGTGAGCGGCCAGTTGTGCCACCCGGCTCATATCATGTAATCCGGAAACCGTAGGTTCGGCAACGATAAGCACGGCCGAAGCGCCGCCCACGGAAGCGATCACCGGGCATCCCACGCCAGGCGGTCCGTCTGTGATCATAAGATCCAATTTATTTTTTTCGGCAAGTTTTTTGGCCTCCTGCCGGACAAGGGTTACCAGTTTGCCGGAGTTTTCTTCGGCAATTCCCAATCTGGCATGAACCATTGGACCAAAACGGGTGTTTGAAATAAACCACTCCCCGCAGGTTTTTATGGGAAAATCGATGGCTTCTTCCGGACAAAAATCAACACAGACTCCACAGCCCTCACACTCAATGGGGTCAACTTTAAACGATTCACTAATGGCATTCCACCGGCACAGATCCCTGCACAAACCACAAGCGGTGCATCTGTCCACCTGAATAACAGCCGTTCCTCCCCCTTGAAAATCGTGTCTTTCCTTTATTTCGGGGTGCATGAGCAGGTGAAGATCGGCGGCATCCACATCCGCATCACAAAGAACCTGGTTTTCAGCCAATGTTGCAAAGGCTGCCATCAGGCTGGTCTTGCCGGTTCCGCCTTTGCCGCTGATTACCACCAACTCTTTCACGGAAATTTTTCTCCCCTACAACGATTTGTAATCGTTTGGTATTTTGCCACTAAGGCACCAAGGCACGAAAAAAATGGAAAATATATTCTTTGTGCCTTTGTGGCAACTATTTTTGAATCTTCGATAAATCATGAGCTCACCGCACGGCATCGGCGGATAAGTCCGCTTTTCTACAACCGGCTGTTCTGGCGATGTATTAATTCTTCAATATGACGGTACAATTCGATGAACCTTTCTTCCCATTCCGGCATTTCCTCATGAAACCGTTATGAAGCCATGCCAGGTCACGGATGCCTTCCTTTTCGACCAGCATTTTGTCGAGGGCTTTGCCGACGTCGCCGTCCATGGCTTTCTCCACATGCTGCCAATTCCGGAACATGTAGGGCAACGCGAAAACAACGTATTCCGGTACTAAATTCGAAAGCATGTCGGGGTTGCTCATGGTGATATGAACGGTACCAAGCTTAAGGCCTTCAACGTTCTGCTTATCGTCCCCAAGCTGCCCGGCCGGGTGGACTCTGACCTCAACCTGGCTGCCGACCTTCGCCTCGACCAACTCTTTGAACTTCTGAGCGGTCATGCCGATCGGGTCTCCGGCCGCATTCATATGAGCAAAGGTTATGACGGTCTTTCTGCCCGTCTGGGCAAAAAGCATGCCGGTGGCGCAGAGAAGCAAGACTAGAAATAATTTGGATCTTTTCATTGTTAGACTTTCTCCTTTTTTTCAGCTCATATTATGGTACTTTACCTTTTTCAATCCGTCAAGTGGTATTACCCCTTGACTTCCCACAATTGCCGAGTTAGGATAAATACATTCATTCTAAAAGGAGTTCCCTATCCATGGTGCTGACACAAGAAGAAAAAGAAATGATGGACGGCGCTCAAGGACAGCCGAAGCGCTTCGCGATGCGGGTCCTCAAGAAATTCGGAGACGCGACAGGTGCTGAACGAATGGTCCCGATTGCCAGTGCTCATCTGGTTGCCTGCTCCTACTCGAGCGTGGGGGAAGCGGGTATCGAGATCTATACCAAACTGGTCGATCAAGGCGCGAAGGTTGTGGTCCCGACTACTC
>JAWOIY010000247.1:0-42307 GCA_046484425.1 Desulfobacterales bacterium
GAAACAGATCGATGGTGGCTGGCTCTGGAACAGGAGCCCAAGGCTCAAGCAGCCCTGCTTTGTATCGAATCGGAAACCGGAAATGTAAAGGTAATGATGGGCGGAAAGGATTTCAGGGAGAGTCAGTTTAACCGCGCTGTTCAGTCTAGACGTCAGCCAGGCTCCGCATTTAAGCCGATCATCTACGCAGCGGCACTTGACAAGGGATACACGCCTGCTACGACGATTATCGATTCACCGATCGTTTATCAGGATGCGAAACACGATTTTACATGGAAACCCAGAAACTACAAAGAAACATTTTACGGTCCCACGCTTTTTCGGGATGCGCTTGCAAAATCACGAAATGTGGTGACCATAAAAATTTTAAAAGATATCGGTATTGACTATGCCATAGATTACGCCCGAAAACTTGGAATAACATCAAATCTAAACAGAGATCTTTCCATAGCACTGGGATCTTCAGGGGTATCTTTATTCGAACTTGTCGGAGCATATTCGGTTTTCAACAACCTTGGTTATTTCGTGGAGCCTGTTTTTATTACAAAAATTTTGGACAAGGATGGAAATCTCATTGAGGAGACCAATCCCGTCAGAAAAAAGGTTATCGAACAGACTACTGCGTATATCATGACCAGTCTTCTTGAAAGTGTCGTCAAGTACGGTACCGGTCGCCGGGTTGCGGCAATGAATCGACCGGTGGCAGGAAAAACCGGTACGACAAACAATCTTCATGATGCCTGGTTTGTGGGATACACACCCCGTTTTAGCACAGGGACTTGGGTGGGGTTTGATGAGGAGAGCTCCCTTGGAAAAGGGGAAACCGGTTCAAGGGCTGCAAGCCCTATCTGGCTGGGCTTCATGCAGAGACTGCTGGCCGACAAGCCTGTTAGGGTTTTTCAGGTGCCCGAGGGGGTTGTGTTTTCTAAGATCGATGCCGAAACCGGGCTCTTGCCGATCCCTGAATCTAACAAAACGATTTTTGAATGCTTTAAGGAAGGAACTGTACCCGTCGAATACACCAAAAAGCCGGACGTCATGACGGAACCGGAAGAATTTTATAAATCGGATATGTAAACGCGGGATTCATGATACCGGATTCATGTTAGAAGAATCCTGTATCATGAATCTGGAATCCCATATTTTTTTCTTAGTGTGTCTGAGACTTGCCTGGTTAAAGCCAGTACCTTATTTGCAAGACCAATGGTCAGAGAACCGGTTCCGCAAGCTGGGGTGATAAACGTTTGAGCCAATATTTCTGACCGGTCAAAGCCGAACGCCTCTATAGCGGTGGATTGCGCGTCCCACCTGGCAACCAGTGATTCAGCGGTCTCTTTTTCGATGTCATCACTGTTTAAGGTGGGAACAATCCCCCATGCCAGAATTCCACCTTTTTCCATAAACCGCTTGACATGGACCGGATAAAGCATCAATTTGTCAAAAAAGGAATATGCATCAAAGCTGATGATGTCCGCATCAGATTCCAGAATCAGCGACCAGTCGGCATTGGCGCAAACATGGATTCCGGCGAGACCGCCTTCGTTATGAACAGCACCAATGACTTCCTCAAAACAGATCCTCACCTCATCACGGGATACGCTGATCATTGCAGAAGACCCGTAACCGGCAAGGGCCGGCTCGTCAAAAAAAACAATGATCGGAGATCCAAAGTCTGAAAGTATATTGACCTGCCATCTGGCTTTTTGAGCCAAAAACTTTACCAAGGCATCCCTTAATTGGTCGTCATAGAAGACAGCTTTTCTATTCTGGTCCGTTAAACCCATTCCAAATGTTATTGGACCGGTTATTTGTCCTTTAATCGCATACGGATGACTTGAAAGCGAACGAAGGTGATCCATAAATGCAAAAAACCCTCCGGCGGTATCGGCTTTCATGGCAAATCTTGAACCTTCTATTTTAGCACCTTCCTCGTTTACAGCCATATAATCTTCGTAAAATTCAAGAATGTCATCTTCAAAAGATGGATCAGAAGTGTCGACAACAAATGTATCGTTTTTCATTTTAAGGCCTGGAAAACCCGGCTGAAATTGGGCGATCATTCCTTCTTCCCTGAATGCGGGAAGTTGAACCCATAGCGGAATTTCAGGTGTGTATTTAAAGACCAGTTCAACACCTTCAGCATGATCATGCAAAGGAAGACTCCCGATGAGGAGCGGAAGGCCATTGGCCAGAAAATTTGGTGTCATGGATAAGACTCCTTTCTTTATCATTTTTTTATCATGTCATTTTCCATATTGCAAGGCCGGGAAAACGAATTTCTTTTTTCAAAAGATACCTACCGTTGCGGAGCGTTTTCCTGGTATTGGGATTTGAATGCGTTTCCCCTGTCGAGGCATTTCGTATTGGATTGACACACATATTTACAGGTGTTATTATAAATTAAACTTTGTAATTTTTCTTATTGACGAAGTGCAGGGAATGGCATGTACGGGGAGATTCCGATTGTGACGAACATCATCCAACTTGACAAAAAGCTCAAGCATACAAAAGAAAAAAAAGCTGAAATAATTAAGAAGCGTAAAATACTGGCGGTTCAAAAAGTATTTCAATGTATGCAATGTGCTTTCAAATGTGAAAAATGCGGCACTCAGATCCAAAAGGAGGAGCGACGTCAACAAAGAGCCATTAGCGATTTGCGGGTACCCTATCGTTTTTGTGAGAGCTGTGCCGATGAATATATCGATTACATCGAGCGGCTTAAGGGAAGAGGAGATTCGGAATATTACTGGCACAATGAAATATGGATAGAGTTGTGGAGAAAATGGATCGATTATCAGGGTGCCATCGACGGCTATTTAAAGTCAAAAGAGTTTAGGCGGCTTTTGAAGGAACTCAAAGATGCCGGTCCTGACAAATAGGAGGAGTATATGTTTGGTATTGGAATGCCAGAGCTTATTATCATACTTGTGATTATCCTTATTATATTTGGTGCCGGCAAGCTTCCGGAAATAGGGGCAGGTATGGGCAAAGCCATAAGGAATTTCAAGGGTGCTACTTCGGAGCCTGAGAAAAAAGATCCGGATAAGATTGAAGAAAAAAAAGAATCTTAAAATGATTTTTTTTTGAATAACCCTATCCTCTGTTTATGGCCGCAGGATATATGGAGTTTCGGGATTAATCCCAAACCCGCTTCGTTATAAACATATCGAACGCTTAAGTACTTTATTTAAATACAATATCTTATATACTTCCGCCAAGATGATAGGCCAGAGCGCCATGACGGCGAGGAAGGCTTAAAAGGGGATGTCATCATCCCTTTTGGCTCCGAGTGGCGGTTCCTCGTATCCTTGAGATGGAACATTTTCAGATGGCCTATATGAATTGGCGGCGTCCTTGCTCCCTAAAAACTGAACATCGGATGCGACAATTTCAGTGGCGTACCGTGTAACACCGTCTTTTTCCCAGGACCGGGTCTGCAGCTTTCCTTCAATGTAAACCTGCCTCCCTTTTGAAAGATATTCGCCGCACAGCTCACCCAGTTTTCGCCAGGCAACGATACGGTGCCATTCGGTTTTCTCTTTCCGTTCCCCCGTTGCTTTGTCGGTCCATTCATCGGACGTAGCAATGCTGAAGTTGGCAACCGCAGCGCCGTCCGGTGTGTACCGAACCTCAGGATCATTCCCCAAACGGCCGACCAGGATAACTTTATTGATACCTGCCATGGCTTACCTCCATTTATTGAATAGGTTAATTTTGATTGATAAATACAGACGGGCACTCATAATGTCAAGTAATTACGAATGCGGGTAAATGAATGGTCATCAATCATAAAATCGGTTTTAAATATGTCTTAAATTGAGGTGATAGTAACAATCTTTATTAAAAAGAGATTCTCGTTGACAGTAACGACCGGATATATAATATCAGATCCGTACGGGTTTAAACCCTGCTCAAAATCCTTTTGGCCGAAGAAAAGGAGAATCGATATATGTTAAATTTGAAAGCTGTTGATCTTAAGAAAGAAAAAATAGCGTCTTTGATTATCCCTGTTTGTGAAGATGAACATATTCATGAAGACAAAACGATACGGTCTCTTATCGACGGTGCTAAAAAGGTCAAAGCGTTCACGGGCGGTAAAGATGATGAAGTCGTTTTATACCATCACCCAGAAGTGAAGGCGGAAAGCATTATTTTCATCGGACTCGGCAAACTTGATAAAATCGATAAGGAATCCTTGCGCAGCATGACCGGCAAGACCGTAAAAGCTGTGATCAAGATGCAACATGGAGAAGCCTTTGTCGCGGTTCCTTCGGCTGCAAAGGTCAAAATAAAGATGGAGACCGTCCTTGAAGCAATGATGGAGGGTGCTTTTCTCGGAAATCATCTTTATCACAAATACAAAAAAGAAAAAAAGCGCCAACCGCTGAAGCAAATCAATTTTATAACAGATCCCGGTGAAGCAAAAACATATCGAAGCGTGCCGCCACGAATTTCGACGATTTGCCAGGGGACCCTTCTCGCCAGAGAATGGGTCAGTATGCCGTCAAACGACAAGATACCGGAACTTTTTGCAAAATCCATTGTGACCCTAGCCAGAAAAGAAAAACTCAAAGTCTCTGTGCTGGGTGAAAAAGAGATGAAACAAAAGAAGTTTGGAGCCATACTTGCGGTTGCAGCCGGAAGCAGGAATAAGCCGAGAATGGTGATTTTGGAACACAATCCGGTAAAGACAAAAAAAACAGTTGCACTGGTAGGGAAAGGCGTAACGTTTGATTCCGGCGGTATAAACCTGAAAACGACAGCCTCTCTTGCGGATATGAAGATGGACATGTCCGGTGCGGCAGCAGTTGCAGCAACGCTGATTACCGCTGCGAGGCTTAAATCCAGGACCAGGCTTGTCGGTATAATTCCTATTGTTGAAAACATGCCTTCCGGTGAAGCTACCCGCCCCGGTGACATTATTAAAAGTTATGACGGCAAAACTGTGGAAATCAGCAATACAGATGCCGAGGGCAGATTGATATTGATCGATGCCATCTCTTATGCGATTCAGAAATATAAACCCCAGACCCTGATTGATATTGCAACGTTGACAGGGGCTTGTATCGTGGCATTGGGAGAGAAGATCGCCGGTACCTTCTCTTTTGATGACAAATTGGCGGAAAATATCGTTTTGTCCGGCCAAAAGACCCATGAAAGATGCTGGCGGATGCCGATGCCTGAGGACTATAAAGAACTTTTAAAAAGCGATTTTGCGGATTTGAATAACGTGGGCAACACGCGTAACGGCGGTGCGATTACCGCAGCATTGTTTCTTTCGGAATTCGTGAAAGATACCTCCTGGGCTCATATCGATATCGCGGGTCCTGCATATGCGAAGAAGGAATCTGCATATTGTGGTGTGGGGGGTACGGGCTTTGGGGTTCGGTTGCTGTTCGATTTGATGGAAAGACTGTAGTTCTTGAGAATACAAATTGAAAATAAATTACTCCAGGTATGCTTAAATTTTTTCTGAAAGAACTCGCAGATAACGGCTCGTAATGAAAAAACCGGTTTTAGCTTCTGAAAATGGTTTTGGTTTTAAGGCAATGTGATCGAATTCAAGCCAACCCGGAATGGTTTTTCCTAACGAGTCGTAATCCACTCAAACAGCTTCCAATAAAAATTTAAGCACATCTGAAGCTTCCTAAGGACAGATTTGTTTCTAAAATCTAAACAGTTACGAATTATAATTTTACATGTTCAAGGAAAACCTTCCGTTTTAACGTATCTTTGGCCGTCTTTTCGAACTGATCGGTGATATCTGAGACAAAAAGCCTGAACGCCCCTTTTTTACCCAGCACATGATCGATTTCAGGATGTGTATCCAAAAAGTATTTTACCTTTTCCGCAACTGCAATTGAAGAGTCTATGATGGTTACTTTTTTCCCGATTTTTCTTTGGATTTTTTCTTTTAAAAGCGGATAGTGTGTGCATCCCAGTATAAGCGTGTCTATCTGCCTGACTTTCAAGGGGTGCAGATATTTTTTGATAATCATCGTCGTTTCCGGTTTTTTCAGCCATCCTTCTTCCACCAGAGGAACCAGTAGCGGGCAGGCAACAGAATAAACCCTCGACGACGGTTTCATTGCCTTGATTTTTTTTTCGTAAATGCCACTTTTTACCGTGGCTCGAGTTCCGATAATTCCGATAGTCAGCTTTCTGGAGCGTTTGACGGCTTCTTCGGTTGCCGGAGTCACCACTTCGAATATTGGAACATCATAAGTTTCGGCCACATGATAAGAAGCGACGCTGGATGCTGTGTTACAGGCCATCACTATGATTTTTGCGCCGTGCTTTAGAAGAAAGTCTGTGTTTTCGAGAGAATAACTGATAACGGTTTCAGCGCTCTTGGTTCCATAGGGTGTACGCGCCGTATCGCCAAAATAGACAATGTCATAGCCGGGAAGCTGCTCCATAAGTGATCTGACAACAGTAAGCCCGCCGATTCCCGAATCGAATATTCCTATCATATCATCCTTTTTATTGATTTTTAGGGATACCTACTTATATTTACCTAAATCGAAAATTTTCAATTTTTCAATTTAAAAGGAGCGCCCATGGATTCTCAAAATCGGCCCCCGGCTATGAACCAAAAAATTTTCAACCTGGGCCTTTCGGTAGAGACGGTTTCAGTATATCTGATATGCTGTAACCTCTCAGACAATGGCACTGCGATCTCAACGCGGAATCTTTCCGGCATGTGGAACGGTACCGAAGCATTATTGTTTGAAAGCCTGAAGAACCTTGAAGAAAGGAATATCCTCCGCAGGATAATCTCTGACAGGGACGAGAATGTTGTTTACCAACTTTCAGATGCAAAAAACTGGAAGTAGTCACATATTTTTCGAAAGTTCTTCGGCAACACATTCTTTGATTATACTGTTCGGCACATCCGTTCGAATGCCTGGACACAGTGAAGCCATGATGTACCAATTATTTATATCAATGAGTACACTTTCGATAAAAGGCCATGCCTTGCACATTCGGGGTTTAACCGGATGAATGGTACATAGTCCGTCCCAAAAGATGCAGTACATGTCTCCAGCCTGTGCAAGAAAGGTCTTTTTCCCCGAAATCTGACAGTAATCCTCGACAAACTTCTTTGAATCCGTATGAGTGTATGCCGCTATCTTTTCGATCTCTTTTTCGGATAGAAATGTTCCTCCATATCCCTTGCAGCAAACACCGCATTGTCGGCATTTAAAAATATTTTCTGTATTTATAGGTTTATACGGCATGCCGGGTCTCCATGGCCTTTTTCAAGGTAACTTGGTCCACATATTTCAAGTCACCGCCAATCGGGACGCCCGATGCGATTCGTGTTACTTCGACCGGGTGATTTTTCAGTTGTTCCGCAATGTAACCGGCGGTGGTCTCGCCTTCTATATTTGTGCTTGTGGCAAGAACAACCTCTTTGATCTTATCTCTGGCGATCCGCGTGATAAGTTCTTTAATCCTGATGTCGTCGGGTCCGATACCGTCCATTGGAGAGAGCGCGCCTTCCAGGATGTGATACAATCCTTTAAAAGAGCCTGATTTTTCAATGGCCACCATATCTGCCGGTTGCTCCACCACGCACAAAATTGAAGGTGTTCTTGCGGGGTCACTGCAAATATTGCAAACATCGGTGTCGCTGAGCGCAAAACACATGGAACATAATTTTACCTTTTCTTTGATCTCGATAATGCTGTGAGAGAGCTGTTCGGCCTCCTTGCGCGATGCACGGAGGATGTGCATCGCAAGCCGTTCAGCGGTTTTTTCTCCGATACCCGGAAGTTTGGATAGGTTTTTGATCAATTTCAAAAGAGAATCTGGATAATAACTCATCTTAATAGTGGATAGTAAATAGTAAATGGTAAATGGTGAATAGTTAATAGTTTATGGTAAATAGTGAAGCGTGAACAGACGATTAAAAATTTAAAAATAAAGGACTACGTTAGCCCCGGTATATTCAGACCACCGGTAAGCTTGTTCATTTCTCCTGCGACCATTTCCTGTGCTTTGGCCAAAGCGTCATTTGCAGCTGCCAGTATCAAGTCCTGGAGCATTTCCACATCATCCGGGTCCACAACTTCTTGTTCTATTTGAATGGATACCAGTTGTTGTTTGCCGTTGGCGACCACTTTCACCATTCCTCCGCCCGAGCTTGTTTCAACTGTTTTTTCGGCCAATTCTTCCTGTAATTTTAACATCTTGGCCTGAATCTGCTGGGCCTGCTTCATCATTTTTCCCAAGCCTTTCATTGAAGTACCTCCTATAAAATCTTAACATCAACAACCTTGCCGTTGAAAATTTCCAAAGCATCGGTAACCAGCGGGTGACTTAAAGCCTCCTGTTTCAGACGGACCGTTCCGCCAGCCTGTTGTGGATGGTTTTCTTCTTCTATTTTTTTTATGTGTATTAATAAGTCCATCTCTTTCCCAAAGAAATCGCTGCATATTTTTTTGATTATACCTTTATTTTTCTCCTTTCTGACCATCTTTATATTAAAATCGTTTCCATTGACCTCGATTTCCAGGCGATTGTCGGCCAGTCGTTTTATTTTGGAATTTTTCAGGTTGGTTGCAAGAGATGGATATTCTTCTAAAAATATTGAAAACAGTTTTTCCCATTTTTTTTCTAAAGTTTCATCCTGATCTGTTGCTTCAATACGGCCTGCGGAAAAAGTCTCTATGGATTCGGCTGTCCCTGCCGCCGGCTTAAATGTTGCTTGAGCGCTTTTCCCGTGAACATTGGGCATAGGTCTGTTTGTGGTATCCTTAGAATTTATCTGACATTCATCGATACCCTTTTTTAGATGATCGAGTTTTTCGATAAGAACATCAATGGGCAGAGCAGGCTTGGTCTGAAACATCCTGACAAAAACCATCTCCATCGCTATCCTTGGTTGGGAAGAGTGTTCTATGGTTGGTTCCTCTTTAAAGAGCAGTTCGAAAATCTGATTCAAAAATATGGTTGAAACCTTCTTTGTTTGACGGATCATCAAGTCTATTTCATGGGCTGGAATATCCACCAGTTTTCGGGTCTTTTCTCCCATCTTGACGATAAGTAAATTCCTGAAATGTTCTATCAAATCTGCGTACAGCTTTTTTAAATCATGGCCCGAATTGAACACCTCATCCAGAATATCGAGAATCTCCGTGATATCGCCCTGAATGACAGCACCTGAAATTTTGAAAATAATGTTTCGATCGACGACACCCAGGATATCGAGAAGTTGATCATGATTGATCGTTCCTTTGGAACAGGACATCACCTGGTCCAGAAGGCTAAGGCCGTCTCTCATACTTCCGTTTGCTTCACGAGCGATTAACCCCAAACTTTCAATATCGATGTCGACATCCTCCTTTGCGCAGATCCTTTCCATATGTTTCGAGATCGATTCCACATCAATACGCCTAAAGTCGTGTCGCTGGCACCGAGATAATATTGTTATGGGAATCTTGCGAGGCTCTGTGGTGGCAAACATAAACATGACATGGGGCGGTGGTTCCTCCAGCGTTTTTAAAAGCGCATTAAAGGCGGCGATACTGAGCATATGAACTTCGTCAATAATGTATATCTTATACAGACTGTGGGCCGGCATGTACTTGACATTTTCACGAAGGTCTCTGATTTGGTCAACACTGTTGTTTGAAGCACCGTCAATTTCGAACACGTCGACAGCATTTCCCGAAGTGATTTCTCTGCAGGATCTGCAGTTATTGCACGGAACCGGTGCGGGACCTGTTTTGCAGTTCATGCATTTGGCCAATATTCGCGCAACCGTGGTTTTACCGGTTCCTCTCGGTCCTGAAAACAGGATGGCATGGGCAACACGATCGGCTGAAATAGCATTGGTTAAGGTGCGTGTAATATGATCCTGTTTTACGACCTCATCGAATGTTTGGGGGCGGTATTTACGCGCAAGGACAAGATAGGACATACGGAATTTTTCCTAACCTGGATATTGTACATAATTCGGAAAGGCCGGCACCAAATAAGGTTTTAAAAAGCTAAGGATATGAAAGTAACAATTGCAACTGTACAAAGTGTAACCGGTTGGCCCGTGTGCCCGGTTTGAGAACCAATTGATTAACATTTACGGGCGAACCGGAAAACGGGTTAACCCATATTGTCATCAAAGATTCAGCAAGTCATATCAAAGTTTTTTGCCAAAAAATGCACAAATTTCAATTTTAAAAAACCAATAATTATATGGCGGAGAGAGAGGGATTCGAACCCTCGGTGCCGCTTTTGACAGCACACACGATTTCCAGTCGTGCTCCTTCGGCCAGCTCGGACATCTCTCCATAAAAATCAGGGATAAAATTCAATTCCAAACGGGATATTTTGTGGCGGAGAGGGTGGGATTTGAACCCACGATCCCGTTTTTGACAGGATACCGCTTTTCGAGAGCGGGGCCTTCAGCCGCTCGGCCACCTCTCCAGCACCTTCAAATTTTAGAATACAGGTAGGTTCAATATACTTTTTTAATCGATCATGTCAACAATCTTATTTTATTCCTTGAATAACCTTATTGTATATAGTATCAGTCTTCTCTTATCAAAAATGTTCAAAAAAATATTGGAAAGGAATGGTTAAACATGGCCGAAATCATCCCTTTTAAGGGAATCCTTTATAACACCCAAAAAATACGAAACTTGGCGGAAGTCGTGGCGCCCCCTTTTGACGTTATCTCCGCAAAGGAGCAGATTCAATTTCATCAACGCCATCCCCAGAACATCATCAGGTTGACTCTGGGCACGATCAATGAAAACGACACATCAATGAACAACCGTTACACTCGGGCGGCAGAATGTTTGGATAAGTGGTTTTCAGACGGCATTCTTGCATTAGACGATGAACCTGCATTTTATGTCACATCCGTTGAATTTTTCTTTGAAGGCAATTGGGTGTCGCGTTATGGTCTGATTGCCCTGATCCGCCTGGAGCCGTTTGAGAAAGGAATTATTCTGCCACATGAAAAGACCTTTTCCAGGGTAAAATCGGAACGACTCGAACTGATGAAGGCATGCCATGCCAATTTCAGCCCGATATTTTCTTTGTTTTCCGATGAAAAAAATCAAATTCTCGATGAACTTAAACGTGCCGTTTCCGCCCAATCCGCGGATATTGTTTTTACGGACGAAAACGAACAAAAGCACAAGCTATGGCGCATAACCGATCATGCGGTTCACCAAAGGATTTCCGAAGACTTCAAGGATAAAAATATTTTTATTGCCGATGGTCATCATCGTTATGAAACAGCGCTAAACTACAGAAATTGGCTGTCAGCCGGTTCTTCCGGTTTTAACGGCAATCACCCGGCAAATTACGTAATGATGTACTTGTGCAGCATGAAAGATCCGGGGCTTGTTATTCTTCCCGCACATCGCCTGTTAAACGAAGTTCCTGCCGAATTGAGGGACTCACTGATCCAAAAAGCGAAGGATTATTTTGACATCATAACGCTTCCTTACGATAATCACCGGCACAGTGAAAATTTCAAAAAATTTACTTCAATTCTAAAATCGAACACTTCAAAAAATTGTATCGGCGTTTGTATGAAAGATCGCCCTGAACTCCACCTGTTCACACTCAAACCCGGTATGATGGAAAATATGTTCGGCGGTGAATTTCCGGCGGTAATTAGAAATATAGATGTGACGGTGTTGACCCGTTTGATTTTTATGGAACTGTTGGGTTTTGATCAAGCGCGGCTGGATAATGAGAAGCTGATCGCCTATACCAGCAATGCGAAAGAGGCCATAGATGCGGTGTTTGAGGGAAGATATGACATTGCTTTTCTACTAAATCCAACAAAAATTCAGCAGGTACGCGATATTGCTGAAGCCGGCCTGATTATGCCTCGCAAGGCGACCTATTTTTATCCAAAAGTAATTACCGGTCAGGTGATGAACTTGCTGGAATAATCCGACGGTCATTTCTATACAGAATAAAACTTTGGATTCGGATCATGGCTTGAACATCAACTCTACCTCATCAGTATAAGAACCGTTCTCCCGATAAATGATCAGGGGCGAACCGATCTTCAGCCCCGGACGTCCCCCCTTTTTCCCTTCAACGAGAATCATCTTTGCCCTTGTGTCCTTTCCTGAATGAACCATGCGAACCGACTTGGGTTCTATTCCGGAGGTACGCATTTGTGTCAGGCCATCCGTCATGCGTTCGGCGGGATAGACCATTACAAACCGTCCTGAAGTGTTTAACATATCCCGTGCAGCTTCAACAACATCGTAAAGTGTGGTTTTAATTTCATGTCGTGCGATTGCCCGTTCCTGATCCGGGTTTATCCTGCCGGATTTTGCTTTTCTGAAAGGCGGGTTACTTACCACCAGATCTACAGGCCCGAAACTCACATCGCGTTTGAGGGTTTTCATATCCATACAAAGGATGGTAATTTGATCTTCCATGTTATTTCCCGCAACATTTAGGCTTGCGATTTCAGCAAGATCCGCTTGTACTTCGATACCGTAAATTTTAACTCCGGGATTACGGTATGCAAGTATCATCGGAACAATACCGCACCCTGTGCCCAAATCGAGGACAATATCATTCATACCCGGACCGGCATGCCAAGCCAGTAAAACAGCATCTATGGAAAATCGGTAGCCGGATCGATTCTGCTTAACTTGAATTCGGCCATTAAAGAACGTATCCGTCGTTAAAGACTTCATTTTATGATACCGGTCCGATCTTGAATTTTATGTCGTTTACCAGGTCCTTTCCCAGTGCGCTGTTGATTTTTTTTATAATATCCTTTTTTAAAAATTGGAGTTGGTGCATCCAGGCCGGGCTGTTTACATGGACCAGGAGTAACCTCCCCTTGAAAGCCTCCGGCCTGGCATTTCGGGCGATGACATCACCCACAGCCCTGGCCCACAGATTCCAAACCTCTGAAAGTTCCCCGTGGCAATCACTTCGACTGGTTTTTAAGACACGGCTTATAACATCCCCGATGTGCACAAATTCTGTATTTTTTTCTTTTTTCGTCATAATAAATGATCTATAGATTGATTCGTCGTATTGTCAAGAAACAATTGTGGCGAAATCCCAAGAAACTTTTTACGCGTTGACCAGTGATCACCATTCAATTGTTACAATTCGCATATAAACATTCATTTTTACTTGACTTGAATGGATTGGTAACTTAAATTGATAATATATTTAAGCATTTTAAAAATAAATTGACAGGAAAGGAATTTATGAACTGGGATTGGGAAAAACTCAAAAAGCAGCAGGAGAGCAAGGGAGGAGGAATAACCCCTCCCAAAATGGATGATCTGGTCGAGAAGTTCAAAAAGTTTAAGATACCGGGCAGCCCTCTTTGGATCCTTCTTTTGGTTCTTATATTTTTGGGGTCGTCCATGTTCTACACGGTTGCAGTCGATGAGGTCGGCGTTGTCCAGCGGTTCGGAAAATATGTTCGGACCACTCAACCCGGTCTTAATTTCAAGCTGCCTTCCGGAATTGAAAAGGTGACAAAAGTAAAGGTTCGCCGGGTATATAAAGAGGAATTCGGATTCCGTTCCGTCCGGGAGGATACCCGGGGGCGTGGGTTAGCCGCCGGTGAGAGCGAAAACGTTGCCCTCATGTTGACCGGAGATTTGAATGTAGCTTTGGTCCCCTGGATCGTACAGTACCGGATAAAGGATCCGTACAATTTTTTGTTCAAGGTGCATGATGTTCGAATCCTCCTGACTGACATGTCAGAGGCAGCCATGCGACTGGTCGTCGGCGACAGGAGTATCAATGAAGTGATCAGCAAGCGGGAGGAAATCGCTGTTGAAGCAAGAATTGTTTTGCAGGAAGAGCTGGATAATGCTGAATCAGGGATTAATATTGTAACCATTGAAATGAAAAAGACCAATGTTCCGGGTCCGGTGCAACCGTCATTCAATGAAGTGAACCAGGCAACCCAGGAAAAAGAAAAAATGATCTATCAGGCCAAAGAGGATTATAACAAAGCCATCCCTGCGGCCAGAGGTGAAGCCGAAAGAACCATAAGGGCCGGCGAAGGATATGCACTGGACAGGGTCAACCGGGCTAGGGGCGATGCCGAGCGATTTAAAGCGCTGTATGCAGAATACGCAAAGGCCAAGGACGTGACCAAAAGAAGACTCTATCTTGAAACTTTAAGAGACCTTCTCCCAAAACTTGGAGATAAATATATTATTGATTCTGATCAGAAAAATGTTCTCCCCTTACTCAATCTTGGGAAACAAAAGGGTGATAAATAATGAAATCCAAACTTGTTATATCGGTTGTTGCGGTTGTTGCGGTTCTTTTTGTTGTTTTTACCGCTGCATATGTTGTGGATGAAACAGAGCAGGTGGTTGTTACGCAATTCGGCAAAGTTGTCGGAGAACCGAAGAAAGAATCCGGCCTGTACTTTAAGGTTCCCTTTATTCAAAGCGCCACTTATTTCCCAAAAAATCTTCAGCAATGGGATGGGGATCCCGGACAGATTCCGACACTGGGTAAAACGTATATCTGGGTGGACACCTTTGCCAGATGGAGAATCGTTGACCCGGTCAAATTTTTTCAAACGGTCAACAATACCATAAGTGCCGGGGGAAGGCTTGATGATATCATTGATCCTGCCGTACGAAACCTTATCACTGAAAACAGGCTCATCGAAGCGGTCCGTAAGACCAACCGGGAACTGGATACCGTTGAAGAAGGGCTTGAAGATGTCAAAGAAAGACCGTCTTATAAGATCGAAACCGGTCGGGAGAAGATTACCAAGCAAATACTGGAACAGGCCCAGCCGAAGGTGGCCCAGTTCGGCATTGAGCTGGTCGATGTAAAGATAAAGCGAATAAACTATGTCGAAGAGGTTAGAGATTCCGTTTATGGCCGGATGATTGCGGAACGGAAGCAGATCGCAGAGAAATTCAGATCAGAAGGCAAGGGTGAAGCCCAAAAGATACGGGGTGAAAAGGAAAGGGATCTAAAGGAAATCTCATCCGAAGCCTACAGGAAGGCACAGGCAATAAAAGGGAAGGCCGACGCCGAATCAACAAAAATATACGCTGAAGCCTTTGGCGTCGACCCTGATTTTTATTCATTTATTAAAACACTCGAAATATACAGCGATGCCCTTGATAAAGACAGTTCGCTTGTTCTTTCAACGGATTCGGAATTTTTTAAATACTTAAAAGGGTATTCCGGCAAGCCATAACGGAAAAAGGCGCCGGAATATTTATAAAATTCTCATTTTTGTTTGAGTTTCCCAAAACCATCAGAATCTCTTGGATGAAACTTATTTGCCCTTTCTTCTTTGATGCCGCGTACGGGCCAACAGCTTTCTGTGCTTATGTTTTCGCATTTTTTTTCTTCGTTTTTTTACTACACTACCCAACAGATCACCTCCAGTCTTTATTTTCATTTAGTTTGAACCGAACATAGATACATTAATAATAATATGATGTCCACATTTTTTTTTGATGAAGAACCAGCCTTATGGTGAATCTGGAAAAATTCGACCCACAGCAGATCGACATTATCAATAATTGTGTGGAAATGGCTGAAGAGCTTGTCAGTAACTTCTATAAGATGTCTGCGAGCCAATGGTCTGCGGCTTGCGCATATGATATCAAAACACTGGCCGATCTTTCTCCCGACGAAATTGTCCACGGCCCCTTTGCACAAGTTGTTCGATATAAGGGCCGGCGAAAGGATTCTTCCTTAGGTTCATCAACTTATGATTTTTATAAAATATGTCTTCAAGATCATGCGATCCTTTCAGCCATGAAAGATTCGCCTGACATAAAACTTTTCCCATTTGCCCTCTACATTGTGGCTCATGAACTTATTCATGTTCTAAGGTTCAGCAAATTCCTTCAAAATTTTGAGGCGTCCCCTAAAGAGATGATGGTGGAAGAAGCTCATGTCCATAAAATCACCCGTGGTATACTCGGCCCGATCAATTTATTTGGCATGAAGAATGTGTTGAAGTTTTATGAAAGATGGCACAAACCGATTGATGATTTGAGGAAATTATAATTCAAAAAAATGCCGGGTATGCCTTGACAATGCGATAACATTGCATATATTAATGCAAATTTAATAGATGTGTGTGTATTTTGACTCAAATCTTGTTTTATAAGGAATCGATTTATATTCAGCAGGAGGTTTTCGAGTATGCCCATATATGAATATGAATGTTCGAAATGTGGGAGGGTAGATGAAGTGCTTCAGAAATTTTCTGATAAGCCGCTGGTTAAATGCAAGCATTGCTCCGGAAAGCTCCATAAGCTAATTTCTTGCAGCAGTTTCCATCTTAAAGGAACGGGCTGGTATGTAACAGACTATGCTGGAAAACCAGGGGGATCAAAAACGCCTTCACATAAAGGGAAGCAGAACACAAACCAAAGCTCAGATAGTCCAAGCAAAACATCCGAAAAGTCAAAAAAACCTGCCGAGTAATACTATAACCTAATATTATTGTTTAATTTTCGTTTCAACGCATTATTTTTATAATAATTTGATAATTAAAAAAAGGAGAGATTGAAAAATGAAACTCAGACCGTTAAATGATCGCATTTTGGTAAAACGTGTTGAGGAAGAGACGAAGACCAAGGGAGGGATTATCATCCCCGACACAGCGAAAGAAAAACCGGCAGAAGGAAAAATTGTGGCGGTTGGAGTGGGTGCACTCAATAACGATGGCAAACGTGTCCCTCTGGAAGTCAAAGTAGGTGATCGGATTTTGTTTGGGAAATACGGTGGTCAGGAGGTTAAAATTGAGGGTGAAGAATACCTGATCATGAGCGAACAAGAAGTTCTCTGCGTAATCGAATAATAAACATAGAAAACGGAGGATAGACCAAGATGGCTAAAGAAATAAAATACGATATGAAAGCCCGTGAAGCCATGCTGAACGGGATTAGAAAACTTGCGGATGCCGTTGTCGTGACACTTGGCCCTAAAGGCAGAAATGTTGTTATTGAAAAATCCTGGGGATCACCCACGGTCACCAAAGACGGCGTAACCGTAGCCAAGGAAATCGAACTTGAAGACAAGTTTGAAAATATGGGCGCTCAGATGGTGAAAGAGGTTGCCAGCAAAACCAGCGATATGGCAGGTGACGGTACGACCACGGCTACAGTTCTTGCAAGGGCTATATATGAAGAAGGGCAAAAGCTTGTTGCCGCCGGCAACGATCCCATGGCTATCAAACGCGGTATTGACAAGGCTATTGAGGTTGCCGTGAAAGAGCTGCACAAGATTAGTAAGCCGACGAAAGATCAGCGTGAAATTGCCCAGGTCGGCACCATTTCCGCCAACAACGACGAAACCATCGGGAACATTATTGCCGAAGCCATGAACAAGGTGGGCAAAGAAGGCGTTATTACCGTTGAAGAAGCAAAAGCCATGGAGACTTCCCTTGAGGTTGTTGAAGGTATGCAGTTCGATCGCGGATATCTTTCACCATACTTTGTGACAGATCCGGATAAGATGCTCGCTTCTCTGGAGGACCCTTATATTCTGATCAACGAAAAAAAGGTTAGCAGCATGAAAGATCTGCTTCCGATTCTTGAGCAGATTGCAAAAATGGGAAAACCCCTGTTGATTATTGCTGAAGACGTTGAAGGTGAGGCACTTGCCACGCTTGTCGTTAACAAACTTAGAGGAACCCTTCAGGTTGCGGCGGTCAAGGCTCCAGGTTTTGGCGATAGACGTAAAGCCATGCTTGAGGATATTGCGATCCTGACCGGTGGCCAGGTGGTATCGGAAGATCTGGGAATCAAACTTGAGAATCTGACGATTTCAGATCTGGGCAAAGCGAAACGTATCAATATTGACAAGGACAACACGACGATCGTCGACGGGGCTGGTTCACGTTCTGCCCTTGAAGGACGTGTAAAACAGATCCGCGCTCAAATTGATGAGACGACATCAGATTATGACCGTGAAAAACTCCAGGAACGATTGGCCAAACTCATTGGTGGTGTGGCGGTTATTAATGTCGGTGCCGCTACGGAAACGGAGATGAAGGAAAAAAAGGCACGTGTTGAAGATGCATTGAACGCAACACGGGCTGCCGTTGAAGAAGGGATCGTACCAGGGGGTGGTGTTGCTCTGGTTCGCTGTATCGATGCACTGGAGAAGATCAAAATTAAGGCAGACCAGAAATTGGGTGTAAAAGTTGTAACCCGTGCCATCGAAGAGCCGTTAAGACAGATTGCCAACAACGCCGGATTTGAAGGCTCTGTCGTTATTGACAAAGTTAAGAGACATGAAGGCGCGTATGGTTTTAATGCCGAGACCAACAAATATGAAGATCTTATCGAAGCCGGCGTTATCGATCCGACCAAAGTCGTCCGTTTTGCTTTGCAAAATGCAGGAAGCGTTGCTTCGTTGATGTTAACGACAGAAGCAATGGTTGCTGAGAAGCCTGAAGAAAAACCGGAACCAATGCCCGGAGGCGGCGGAATGGGCGGAATGGGCGGAATGGGCGGAATGGGTGGAATGATGTAGCCCGACCCATTTAACTCCTGATTCAAAAGCCTCTATGCGTTATCCGCATGGGGGCTTTTTTATTGATGAACCTGATATCGAAAAATATCGAAAAGCTTGACAATTTGCCAGTTTCCGGGTTATAATACTAAAATTAATGAAAAATAATAACAAAAATTCGGAGCGGCTGATGGATTGTATGAGAAAACCCCGGGTAATGATGGTTGTGTGTATTCTATCTGTAATGGTTGTTTTCCCAGGTTGTCTTTTTGCCCAGGAATACATGGAAACCCTGGAACACGAAGCAGGTTTTTACTATACCGTTAAAAAAGGGGACACACTTTGGGACCTGTCAAATCATTTTTCTGATTCTCCTTGGCTATGGCCAAAACTGTGGAGCGATAACAGTCAAATTCCAAATCCCCACTGGATTTATCCGGGAGAGCGTATTCGAATCTATCAGATAAAGGGCGATGACACGTTTATCAAAAAAACTCTTGAGGAGGGTCAAGGCAAGGAAACGGAACCGATAAAAGATACAGTCCACTTTTTCTATTCACCCATCAACAGCATCGGATTCATTAAAAAACAACCCATCACCCCCCATGGTACAATTTTTAAAGTCCAAGATGATAAAGGATTGATCAGTGTCGGGGACCTTGTCTATATCCATCCGAATGTTGATCAATCTCTTCTGCCTGGCACCAAATATACGGTATATAGAACTTTAAAACCGATTGAAGATAAAGAAACGAAGACCCTTATCGGGACCCAGCACTATCTGGCGGGAATCGTTGAAATTACAAAGAAAGAGCCTGATTTTGTTTTAGCCACAGTTGTTCAATCTTACCGGGATATTGCCGTGAACGACCTTTTGATGCCGTATAAAAAGCGGTCGCCAAGGATAGCCCTCACCCAATCCAAAAAAGGGATGGAAGGAAAAGTCATCGTATCCGATGAAGGTGAAAGTAACATTGGAGATTATACCGTAGTTTACATCAATAAAGGCGATCTGGACGGTGTCAGGATCGGTCAGTCATACAGTATATATTCTCAGGAAAGTGAAAAACTCAATCCCAAGAGCAAAGAAAAAGTTCCTTTGACGCCTTATATTTACGGCACACTACTCGTCTTGCATACCGAACAGACCACTTCTACCGCCCTGATAACCCGGTCGGAACGGAGTATTTATCCTGAAACCAAAATTTGCAGTCCCATTGAATAAAGTGTTGCTGCGGGAATATTTTACTCAATTGCTTATGAAACTTATAAGATTCTTCATATCATTAACGCTGGTGTTATTTTCGATGTCGGCTTCAGCAGAATATTACAGATATTTCGATAAAGACGGTAACGTCCATTACACAGACGATTTGACAGATGTTCCCAAAGATCAACGAACCGATATTCATGAGTATACCGAATCTCAAAGCAACACCTATGATGTTCAAACGGATGAGCAAAACGCCGAGAAGTCGGAGCCTTTATTCGAGAAAGAGCAGGCGAAAGATAAACATAACGAAAATGATTTTACTGAAATCAGAAAACGCCTGGACGTGGAAAAACAGTCATTGAAAGAAGAATACAGGGCCTTGATGGAGGAAAGAAAACAGATCACGGAAGACCAGGAAAAATTCAGATCCAAAAGGGATGTCAACAAACATAATAAAATCGTATCGGAGCTTAATAAGAAAATAGAAGATTTCGAAAGAAGAAAAGAAGCGTTTGATGCGGAAGTCGAAAAATATAATATCCTGGTTGAAGAATCTAACTTAAATGAACTTGAAAAAAGAAAAATATCAGAGTAGCTGACCTTTCGAACCATTCATTGCACGGTTTCATTCTGCCGCCCATTCCATCCAACGAGTCTAATGCTGAATCCGTCTAAGCTGAAATTCTGTCGGCTTGTGCCATTTCTATTGGTTGATTATCGCAGACCCCGAATCTCTTCTTTTAACATGCAGCAGGCGATCTTATATTTCGGCGTGCCGTTTCGGCGATAGATCAGGTTGTCGGGCTGAAAGAGTTTGTTCATCACGCATCCTTCAGGAATGTTTAGTGTAAAAAGGTCGCTTTCGTTGATCCTCGGGGTATTCACCAGCACGTTATCCTTTAAGGCCATGCTGTGCAGCGGATAGTCTTCACACAGAGGGCATCGGTAGACCCTGCCGTTGGGAAAGATAAAATAATTGTCAGCCACCAGACCGGCACATTCAAAAGGTTCTTCCGGATCTAAAAAAACTTTCGGGTATGTGACGGTGATCCCGAGACGGGATATTTTTTGGGCTGCGTCAGGAACGGTTTTTATCCAGTCTTTTCGAGAAACCTGTAAGATTTCTGCCTTGCTTTCAGCGGATTTGCCCCGAATTCCAATGACTTGTATGAAAAAACGGTCAACTTTCAAATCTTTCAAAAGCGGTGCGATGTTATCAAGTTCATGTATATTTTTCGTACTCACAGTGTAGATCAGGCTGGTGGAAAAACCGCCGAGAATCGCGGCTTTGATGCCTTGGATACACGTGTCAAATGATCCTTTCCCCCGAATCATATCGTTTGTTCTTCGGGTAACGCCATCCAGACTGAAGCTGAAATAGTCAATGATATCCATACTGACCTTGGAAAGTATATTGTGAAACAGGTATCCGTTTGTGTCGACGGTAATGGAATTATAACCGAGGGATTTGGCTTTTATGGTGGCCATGGGAAGATCCGGATGAAGTGTGGGTTCTCCGCCCAAAAAGATGACATTGGTTTTTTTATTCATTGAAGCAAAAACTTCGAGCCAGTCTTCGATGGTTTTCAGGGGAAGGGTTTTCTTGCCATGCTGTTTTTTGTTTATATAGCAATGTTTGCACTTAAGGTTGCAGTGGGTCAGGATGTGGAAAAAAACATTGACGGAATTTTTAGAAAAAGCAACGGTTTTTTTCATTATCGGTAACTGGTTTATTGGTAATTTTTCATGAATATCCGGATTAAATTCTCTCAAGACAATCTTTGGACAGGTTCTTATCAAAGCTGACCGGATAACAGCCGTCAAAACACGCCTTGCAAAAGTTGTTTTCCGGATGATCGATACCGGTTGAAGAAAGAAGCCCTTCAAGGCTGAGATAGTTTAGCGAATCCAAACCGAGAAAGTCTTGAAGTTTTTCAACGGACATGTTGGCAGCAATCAACTCCCCTCTTGTGGAGAAATCGATTCCGTAGTGACACGGGAAACGATGGGGAGGGCCGCTCACCCGTAAATGAATCCGGTTAACACCGAGCCCGCGAAGGGCTTTGACCCTGGTTCTTACCGTCGTTCCTCTGATAATCGAATCTTCGATGATGACGATGTCTTTTCCCTCGAGAAGTTCTTTAACCGGATTTAATTTTACCCGAACCCCAAAGTCACGCATGCTCTGAGTGGGTTGGATAAATGTTCTCCCCACATAATGATTTCGGATCATGGCCATCTCGAAGGGGATTCCTGAGACTTCAGAATAGCCAAGGGCGGCGTACGTCCCGGAGTCGGGAAAGGGCATAACCAAATCGGCATCAGCCGGCGCCTCCTGTGCAAGGCGCCGTCCATGAGCCTTTCGGGTTAAATACACATTTTGGCCGTAGATGGTACTGTCCGGTCTTGCAAAATAGATGAATTCAAAGATGCAAAACGCTCTCCTTTCAGGCACCGGGGTTTTTATACTCTGTATGCCGTCTTCACTGATAATTACGATTTCGCCGGGGTCGAGTTCACGGATGAATTCAGCCTGGACCAGATCCAGTGCACAGGTCTCGGACGCTAGGATATACCGGCCGTTGAGCCGACCCAGGCATAACGGACGAAAACCATAAGGGTCCTTGATGCCGACGACTTCTCCCCTGCTGGTGAGCATCACAAAAGAAAAGGCACCTTTCAGCCGTGATACCGTCTCTACAAGAGCGCCTTCAAATCCTAAATTTAAGCTTTTAACAAAATAATGAAGAAAAATTTCGCTGTCCATGGTGGTCTGAAATATGGAGCCTGTTTCCTCGAGTTCTTTTTTCAGATGGTAGGCATTGACAAGGTTGCCGTTATGAGCGATTGCATATGCTTTTTTGCGATGATGGACGACAAACGGCTGTGCATTGCACAGTATCGAGCTTCCCGTGGTGGAATAACGCACGTGTCCTATTGCGCTTTCTCCTTCCAAGTGTTCCAGATGGGTTACATCGAAAACATCAGGCACAAGGCCCATGCTTCTATGGTCCACGATGTTATGGTCTCTGGCAACAGCAATTCCGGCACTTTCCTGGCCCCGGTGTTGAAGCGCATACAGACCAAAGTAGGTCAGCCTCGCAGCTTCATGATGGCCGTAAATCCCGAACAGTCCACAGGCTTCACGGGGTTTTTCAAAATGATCCATTGGATTCCTTATAAAAGCATAATAATCAATATCCAACTGAAAATACTTCAAAATTGGATATTGAGGATTCGATATTGAATAATAACCTCATTCGATTCAGGTTTGTAATGATATATTATTATACTCCTGTATGGTTTTTACCGAAAGACGTTTTTTCTTGAGCGCCGCAATTCCTTTACACATGGCCATGGCACCGGCAATGGTCGTGGTGTATGGAATATTGAATTTTATGGCTGCACGTCTGATTACGTACCCGTCACGCGTGGTTTTACCGCCTGAGGGTGTATTTATGATCAACTGCATTTCTTCGTTCATTATGGCATCGATCACATCGGGACGACCGATGGAAACCTTGTTGACCAATTTGTTCACAATGCCCTGGTTCTTTAAAAACGATGAGGTCCCACGGGTTGCCATGATCGTAAAACCCATATCATTAAATTGGGATGCCACGGGAAGAACCGCCTGCTTGTCATTGTCCTTTACACTGATAAAGACGGTTCCTTTGTCCGGCAGAAGCTGACCCGCACCGAATTGAGACTTTGCATATGCAGACCCGAAATCCGAATCGATTCCCATGACTTCTCCGGTGGATTTCATCTCCGGCCCGAGAAGGGTATCAACATCCGGGAACCGGTTAAACGGTAATACAGCTTCCTTGACAGAAACGTGGGCTGGAATTTTTTCACTGACGAAACCCTGTTCTTTCAGCGTTTTGCCGAGCATGGCCTTTGTTGCGATTTTGGCCAGGGGGATGCCGGTCGCCTTGCTCACAAACGGTATGGTTCTGGATGCCCTGGGATTCACCTCAAGAACATAAAGTCGGTTGTTTTTGATGGCATATTGAACGTTCATCAAGCCGACAACATCGAGTTCTGCCGCCATGGCTTTTGTCGCACGGCCGATTTCATCAAGCATCGATGATGAGATACTATACGGCGGCAAAACACAGGCAGAATCCCCCGAGTGAATTCCAGCCGCTTCAATGTGTTCCATGATTCCGCCGATGACGGTCATCTTCCCATCCGAAACGGCATCAACATCAATTTCAACGGCATCCTCTAAAAATTTATCGATGAGTACGGGATGACCGGAAGATTCCAGGATGGCAAGCCGGGTAAAGTTTTCAAGTTCCTGACGATCATAGACAATTTTCATGGCCCGACCGCCCAGTACATAAGATGGACGGACAATGACCGGGTACCCGATTTTTTCAGCCACTGCTACAGCTTCATTTACAGATAATGCAGTGCCGTTTTCCGGCTGGACAAGGCCCAATTTTTTTAAAAATGCTTGAAACTGTTCTCTGTCTTCTGCCCGGTTGATACTATCAGGTTGGGTGCCCAGAATAGGGACTCCGGCCTTATGCAGAGATCCTGAAAGATTGAGTGGTGTTTGACCGCCGAATTGAACAATGACGCCCATGGGTTTTTCAGTTTCCACAATGTGGAGCACATCTTCTCTGGTCAACGGTTCGAAATAGAGCTTGTCCGAAGTGTCGTAATCCGTGCTTACGGTTTCCGGATTACTGTTGACCATGATGCTCTCAACGCCTTCTTCACGAAGTGCGAAAGATGCATGGACACAACAGTAATCGAACTCAATCCCCTGGCCGATCCGGTTGGGGCCGCCGCCCAAAATCATCACTTTTTTTCGGTCAGAGATCCTTGCTTCATTTTCCATTTCATAGGTGGAGTAGTAATAGGGTGTCGCCGCCTTGAATTCCGCAGCACATGTGTCCACCAGCTTGTAAACGGGACGTATGCCATAAGTTTTTCGGGTTTGCTCAATCGATTCTTCGGTAGATCCAGTTAAATGGGCGAGCTGAACGTCTGAAAACCCCCAGGATTTGGCTTTTTTTAAAAGCATTTCAGGCAAATCGGTTTTGGCGGACTTGATGCGGTCCTCCAGTTCAACAATCTGTTTGATCTGATGCAAAAACCACGGGTCGATGCCGGTTAATTCATTAATGAACGGGATGGGCATTCCTTTCTGTATGGCATACCGCAAGTAGAAGATCCGCCGGGAGTTCGGCGTCGCCAGTTTCTGCTCAATTTCGGATAACGACAAATTTTTCGCTGTGTCATTTTCCGGATCCAGAAGGTCCTTCCCGTCGGCGCCCAGGCCAAAACGTCCGATTTCAAGAGACCTCAAACCCTTTTGCAGCGACTCTTTAAATGTTCGGCCGATGGCCATGGTTTCACCCACGGATTTCATGGAAGTGGTGAGATAGTCCTGTGTTTCCGGGAATTTTTCAAATGTCCAGCGCGGTATTTTGACAACACAGTAATCGAGTGTCGGTTCAAAGGCTGCAAAGGTCTCTCCGGTAATGTCATTGGGAATTTCATCCAGCGTATATCCCACGGCCAGTTTGGCGGCGATTTTGGCAATGGGAAAGCCGGTAGCTTTTGACGCAAGGGCAGAGCTGCGTGAAACCCTGGGATTCATTTCAATGACGATCAGTTCTCCGTTTTTGGGGTTGACGGCAAACTGGACGTTTGAACCGCCGGTATCCACGCCGATTTCCCGCATGATGGCGATGGAGGCATCCCGCATGGATTGATATTCCCTGTCCGACAGTGTCTGTGCCGGAGCTACGGTGATGCTGTCACCGGTATGGATGCCCATGGGGTCCATATTTTCAATGGAACAGATAATAACGACATTGTCATTTTTATCCCGCATCACCTCGAGTTCATATTCTTTCCAGCCCAAAACCGATTCCTCAATCATCACCTGCCCGATCAGACTGGCATCGAGCCCTGCTTTTGCCAATATCTCCAGATCTTCGGGATTGTACGCAACACCACCACCTGTGCCGCCCAGGGTAAAACTGGGGCGGACAATGACGGGAAATCCGATATCGTCGGCAACCGCCCTGACCGCTTCCATATGGGTTGCAAAACCGCTTTTGGGAATGCGGAGTCCGATATTTTCCATAGCATCTCTGAAAAGTTCTCTGTTCTCGGCTTTATCAATCGACGCGACGGATGCACCGATCATTTCGACCCCAAATTTATCGAGCACCCCCATCTTGGCAACTTCAAACGCCGTATTAAGACCGGTTTGGCCGCCCAATGTCGGAAGCAGCGCACAAGGCCGTTCTTTTTCAATAATTTTCTCAACCACCAAAGGAACCACCGGTTCAATATAGGTTCGATGGGCCATCTCGGGATCGGTCATGATGGTTGCAGGATTGCTGTTGACCAGTATGACCTCGTAGCCTTCTTCTTTTAGCGCCTTGCATGCCTGGGTGCCCGAATAATCAAACTCGCACGCCTGGCTGATAATAATCGGGCCGGCACCGATGATGAGAATTTTATGTATATCCGTCCGTTTGGGCATTCTTTTTATTTTTTGGGTTCTTCTCCCAACTGGTTGAGGGGGTCGGGATGTTTTTGTTTATAACATCGCTCCATGGATCTGCTTTTTTTAAAACCGTGTAAACTCGTGGTTAAAGGATCGTAAAGAAAGAACAGAATTGGATACCATAAAATGGGTTCGAATCAGGACTGGCACTTTCCTGCTGTTGACATGTTTGGGTATGCATCTGTTATTTCCAACGATCCTTAAACCACTCAAACAGTACACGCTTTTAAAAAAAGATGATCCATTCCGCTTACCCTTTAGTTAGTTATAATTTTTAAGAATTTCAACTGGTTTGAAACCTTGAATGCTTCAGAGATCGCCAACTATTTTGGAGATGATCCATTTTTTGTAATTGTATAGGTCTTTTAAACAGATTCATTCTCAAAAGCCTAACATCTTAGATTTTCTATTTTTTTCAATCATGGCCTTGAATTCGTCAAAGAGATATTTCGCATCATGAGGGCCGGGTGAAGCCTCCGGATGATACTGGGCGGTAAAAATCGGATATTCCTTATGTCTGAATCCTTCCAGTGTATTATCATTCAAATTGATATGCGTTATTTCAATATGTTCCCCTTTCAGGCTGGCCGTGTCTACCGCAAAACCGTGATTTTGAGATGTTATTTCAATCCTTCCCGTCAGGAGATTTTTGACCGGCTGGTTGGCCCCGCGATGGCCGAACTTGAGTTTAAAGGTTTTCCCCCCCAATGCAAGCCCCAATAGTTGATGTCCGAGGCAGATGCCGAAAATAGGGACATAACCCAGAAGTGCCTTGACGGATTCGATGGCATAGGTAACCGGCTCCGGGTCTCCGGGACCGTTGGATAAAAAGATTCCATCCGGTTCCATGGCCTTTATCGTATCGGCTTTGGTTGTCGCCGGAACCACGACAATTTCAAGCCCTTTGGATTCCAGACATCTTAAAATATTGTATTTGATTCCATAATCAAAGGCCACCACCGAATATTTCTCCCCTTTGAATTGCCAGACATTTCTGTCTAAAGCAATATCCCTTGAATCGAAAAAAACCGGCTTGCCGTTTCGCCAGTAATACGGAACATGGGTGGTTACGTTTTTTACTAGATCCTGACCGACCATGCTCGGAATTTCTCTTGCCCGTTCGACACATGACAAAGGGTCTGGGTCCTGTGTGGAAATGAATGCCCGCATGGCCCCTGCATTCCGGATGTGTATGGTTAAAGCCCGGGTATCCAGCTCTTCAATCCCGAGTATGCCCTGGACCTGAAGGTAATCGGTCAAAGACGAAACAGATCTGAAATTGCTGGGAAAGCCCTGGTATTCCCTCACCAAAAATGCGGAAACCTGTATTTTGTCGGATTCGACGTCCTCGGGATTCACACCATAGTTGCCGATGAGGGGGTAGGTCATGGTCACCATTTGACCGCTATAGGAGGGATCGGTTAGAATCTCCTGATAGCCGGTCATACTGGTGTTAAATACGACCTCACCCCAGGCTTCACCCGGGCCGGTAAAGCTTTGGCAGGGAAAGGTGCGTCCGTCTTCAAGGGCTAAAATGGCTTTCATATCCGTTTCCAATTAAGTTATGCGGATTTCAGATGCTTTTCGTCCTGCCAGTCTTCGCCCCATTCTTCGACAGCCACAGATTCCTTGGCCAGAACGTCCAGCGTCACTGCCTGGACTTTTCGATAAACTTCGGTGTAATCTTTTTTGTGACCATTAACCGTCAAAAGATCATTTTCAATGGAAATGCCGAAAAGCCTTTCGTTTTCTTCCAGATAGGGCAAAATAAGCTCCCAATCCGCGGGGCTTGGCGCAACGAACTCGCCGCCGTTCAACTGGTCGATCACAACCTTGTGATCAGGGTCTCTCAAGTAGATCGCGCCGCCGGAAGCCAAAGAAAAGAGATTGGAGCCCGGATAAGGGGCGGGCTGATCGATGACATTGGCATCTTCATCGAATTCAATGCCGTTGAGGATAACAAACCCGCCGCCGTTCAAGGGGTCACCCGCCATAAATGATTCAGCCAGATAATCGAGACAGGTGCCGTTGATCACGACCCGTGGCCGGCCTACGGCATTGATCAACGGGCGACCGGCAGCATTGCCCAGCACATAAACTTCTCCGCCCTTTGCGCCATACATGAAGGTCTGACCCACATCGCCATAGATGACGAGCTTGCCGCGCTTCATAATCTGGCCCAGTTGATCCTGGGCATTCCCGTGAACGTAAATTTCCAGCCCGTCGATCCCTGAAGCCAGATAATCGCCGGAGCTGTCATAAACATCGATTCTCACGCCATCGGTATCTTTTGAAAGGCCGCAGCCACAAAAGCGTTGCCCCTTATACCCGTAACAAATAAACTGTTTCCATCCAAGTTTATAGGCGGCACACAAAAGACGCGAGTCACAATCTTTTCCTTCAGGCTGAAAATCCCTGGCATTGATCACCAGTATGTTTTCATCATTCCGGGGCGAACGCAATGTTTTTCGTCTGTCCCAATCGATGTAACGATATCGGCCGGATGTATTTTGGTTTAAATTCGGCGTAGCATTAAAAATTGAAGTCAGATGCGCTTTGATGATATGCAGTATTGAACTGCGCTTTTTGTTTCCGGTGGGAAATCGACGGTCCATGAGATGGGTCAGGATTTCTATGGCTTTGGACTTGGCATCGTCATTATCAATGGCCGCTTTTTCGATTTCCTTTGAAAAGTACCTGATGGCTGTGTAATCCCAGTCAATCATCTGCCGGCGGCAATACCGCTTAAAATCAGCCGGGTCGTCACGCACCAGCCCGTTTTTTACTGCCAGAGTGATGTCTTGGACATTTTTCGGTGTCGAGATTTCGGGCGTTGTTTTATACGGTTTCTGATGTACCGGTGTGCTGACAACGTTACCGAATTTATTGGTGCAGATCAGTTCTTTAGAGCCGTCTCCCTTACCGGTGTCTTTAACTGTAAAAATAAACGCACCGCCATCGGTTGCACTTCCGCCGCGTGCATTCCAGTATTTGTCGGCGATGGGGCAAAAGCGGCTGTCCTCGGAAGCAATGCTTTGCAAAGTGGCATCAATGGCCTGCTTTTCAGAACATATCAGGCCGATCTGAACATCGCCTTCCTGCAGGGCAAATACCTGGGGCCGCAACATGGAGGTATCCGTAATCCCGATCAGCTGGAAATAGTTTTTATACGGATTGTTTCGGGCAATGATAAAAAACCAGGGACCATCCGGGGAAGCATGGATATGGGCGGATTGGATGTAGCGGTAAACATGCTGTTTTTCAGGCGTCAGCAGATCAAAGTCATATTCAGAAGTAGGTGCCAGGGCCTCAATGATATATTCCATGGGATACCTGAAGGTTCGGTTAAACAAGTCGAGGAGCAGAACAGAGACTTCGGTGTCTGTTAAAAACTGTGGAAAAATATTGTGCTGTTTTAGGTACTCGCTTACCGCATGGTAGTTGGCGAAGTCGCCGTTGTGGACCAGCGCTTCGTCCAGCCCGATAAAGGGATGCGCACCTCCGGGATGCCATACCCTTCCCTTGGTGGGGTAGCGCTGGTGGGCGATCCATCCATGGGCTTTAAAATCTTCCAGACAGTAGTACCGGGTTACTTGCTCGGCATATCCAACGATTTTTAAAATCATTAAATTGCGGCCGTGGGATAAAACAAAGGCCTGTTTTTCTCCCAAAGCGGCGTAAAACTTCTGGTTTAATCGAAAGGAGTTCTGGTAGATGAATTCATCTTCGGCTTGCAGGGGCTTCAGATCCTGAAGGGAATTTTCCGTAATAAAACGATCCAGAACCTCCGGTTTTACCCGTACAAAATAGCGCCAGACATCCGGCGGTTTGACTTCCAAACCTTCTACTTCCCTGTAGTCGTCGAGGGTGGGGATGCGCTGGGCTTTGTGCACTTCCAGAAAGGGGCTGATGGCCGATGCTTCCACGTCCGGCCGGGAAGCCGGATCAAGAAGCGCGACTTGAAGCAGATAATGGGTGTCCAGGATTTCCTGACCAACGCCCAAATCTTCTGCGGAAAGTCCTACTGCGGCGATCCCGCCGCCTTTGCCGTTCCCGCGATTGTGCATCTGGACCGATGGTTCATAAATATGACGGCCACTCACGGGGATGGATGAAATAAAGCCGGTGACACCGCATCCGCCCTCTTCGGCGGTTTTTTTAGAAGGGATTCCGCCATGGGGCAGACGGGCCCGGGATTTCAGTATGTTTTTAATGGTTGAATTCATATCGTAAAACATTGTTATTACCTTTATTAGTTAATGAAACAATTATTAAAATACCCAAATTAAGGGCTTTGTTCCAAATTCAAGGCAAGCGTTCAAGCCACAAAAAGTGTCTTATATTTCCATTAGGTTGCAGAATTTTTGGGGCATTAAATTATAAGCTCCGCTTCAGGGGCCGGTTGATATTTTGATCTTTCAGCATCATCCAGATAATCGAGATGGACCAGAAGATCGGATCGGCCCACCAGCTCTTTAATGCTTTTTAATCCGAATTGCCTTAAGATTTCACACCACTGTTTTCGCCATGCCATATACATGTTGACGATTCGTTGGGTGGCCCAATCTTCGGTAATCATATGGCCGAGCTCGTGATCGGTGGATGCGATACCACGGGCACAGCCACGCCCGCTTTCGCAATGACCGCATCGAACACATTCCAGGGCAACCAGCTCGGCCGTTCCAATAACCGCACCATCAGCACCCAGCGCAATTGCTTTGGCCACATCCAGTGCATTGCGGATACCCCCGCTGGCAATCAAACAGATTTTGTCTCTAACACCTTCGCCCTGTAAGAATTTGTGCACCTTGGGGATGGCGTACTCAATAGGCATGGCAATATTCTTTTTTGCAATATCCGGTGCGGCACCGGTCCCACCGTAACTTCCGTCCAGATGAACAACATGTGCGCCGGCAAAGTAACTGCCCACTGCCACCATATCCACATCCGTCGGTGTTGAGACTTTAACGGAAACAAGCACGCCGGGATTGATCTCTTTTACCCAGTCCACATGTTTTTTATGATCTTCAACAGAATAGACACTGTGAAACGGAAACGGCGAAAAAAGCGCATTCCCCGCCACCGTTTCCCGCATGGCCGCAACTTCGGGGGTTACCTTGTCACCCAGCAGGTGACCGCCCAATCCGGGTTTGGCACCCTGTGCGTATTTGAATTCAACCATGGGCGCAAACAGGATGGTTTCTTCTCTTACCCCGAATAAGCCGGTTGCGATCTGGGTGATGACATGGTCGGCATACGGGAGCAATTCAAGGGGATAACCGCCTTCTCCGGTGCAGGTCAATGTATTCAGCAGTTTCGCTGCCCGCGCTCTGGCCACCATGACCGGTAACGCAGTGGAACCGTAAGACATGCCGCCGCCGTAACAGGGGATACCATTCATTAATTTGGATCGTCCGTCACCACGTTTGTTCAATAAGATACTGGTGTCGATTTCCTCATCGCGCAAATCCAGGTAGTCCCTTTGATCCGGTATTTTAAAACGGATTTTATCAAAACCACCGCCGGAGTTTCCAAGGTTGTACTCCAGATCGACAACAGGAAGGTTGCCGGTTTCTGCCATTTCCCAGTGTGCAATGAGCATCTCGGCTGTCCAGCGGTAATCTCCAAGGGTTTCCAGAATCGGATTGAGCCGGAGTGTCAGGGCCTGTTCCGGGCAACGGTCTATGCAGAAATAGTCATTTTCTTTGCATTTAAAGCCGATGCATTTGTAATCTCTGGGGCGTAACGGTTTTGAGTAGATGTCAAATCGCGGATGTACGCCATAAGGACACAATTCTGCACACAACCCGCATGAGACGCATCGGGCATTTCGCCGAATGGTATACTTGCCGATGGGGTTGCGAAACCGGTCCGGCACCTGGGTAGTTTTCGGGAATTTAAAATGGATGTTGTTTTTTTTCATGGTTTATTTCAATCCTGCTATTTTTCTTTTGCCGAAAATGGGGCCGAAACTCTCCAGTTCCAAGTCCTCGAACCACATGGAGCGGCCGACCTCGCCCCGGAGTCTTCTTGCCTCCCGGATTCCCATGGCGCCCATCACTTCAATGAGCTGATTGTGCCATGCACCGATGAGATTGATCATTCTCTGACTGCCCCATTGGGGGTCGGTGATGCTGTCAATTTTTGCCGGGCATGACAGACCTTTTCGACACCGGTAACACAACCTGCATTCGAGCGCGATAAGCAGAGGGATATCGACAATGACACCGTCGGCACCGCAAATGATCGATTTGGCCATATGCTCAGCCATGGCGATACCGCCCGAAAATACCAGATTGATTCTTTGTCTGGCGAAATGATTTACAAGTTTTATATGTATTTCTCGAATCATTTCCTTTAAAAATCGTGGATGTCCGGTATTCAGTTCGTTCCCGTGTTCGTCTGCATAAAAATGAAGGGTGTCGACCTCCAAAGCTGAAAGCGCCAGAGCGCGGGATGCGGCATCGGCATCCAGCGGAATACGGATCATCAGGATAATGTCCGATTTTATCCCACGAATCCTACGGATGGTGTTTTCGATATCAGGACCCAAAGCGAGTTCAACCACACGGCTGTTAAGTATAAGCCCTTTGTAATCCATGGCATTGTCACAGGTAAGGCTGGGAATCAGACTTCGGGCATAAAGCAAAAGGGTGTCTGAATAATCTTCAGGCCGGATGATTATCAATGTACCGAGACCCTGAGCCGCCTTGGCCGCTGATTCAACAACCTGTTTATTGATCATCAGGCTTTCCGGTATCTGGAACATCAGCGGTATGGGAATCTCCAGGATCGGAAGTGCTTCTGAGGCCAAAGACATGTCGTCATTGAACGTTAAGGGGGATATCCTGCGGGATATCTCGATACAGGTGTTGATATATTCACGGCCATGGATGCCATCCCTTGTGGGCCGGACGATTTCAGACATGTCGGTCCACATGGAATCAAAACCGGCAGCTACAAACGGGCCCCGATAACCGGCTCCTGAAACCGGAATCTTTCCGGTATGGGCTTGATACCAGAGCCTGTTTATAATGTCGGGACGCCAGTATTCGTCTCCCAGCGTACGGTATTCCGGATTGATTACCCGGGAAAAAATACCTCTGGTGCATTCCTGAACACACCGGAAACAACTGAGGCAGGTATACAAATATTCAGGTTCACCCATGGTGCTCATGTGAAGGTAGTTATCCTTGAAAATTCCAAAAACGCATTTTTTCTTGACGCACTTTTTGCAACTGCCGGCACAGTCTTCCCGAAACTCGACGGTGGCATACTTGCCGATGGGGTGTTGCCTTGGATTGGCGGTTTTAATGGGTATATGATACTTCTTTGGCATTTAACTCTCCGGTTTGATATAAAATTTGGTTATTCTCCCGAATCGTTTAGGAAATCGGGATTTTTTTGCTTATTATCTCGCTCCATGGATCATGCTTTTTTTCAAACCGTGTAAACTCGTGGTTAAAGGATCGTAAAGAAAGAACAGAATTGGATACCATAAAAAGGGTTCGAATCAGGTCAGCCACTTTACTGCTGTTGAAATGTTTCGGTCAGCCTCTGTTCTTTCCAACGATCCCTAAACCACTCAGACAGTACACGCTTTTAAAAAAAGATGATCCATTCCGCTCGTCCCTCAATTGTTCATATTTTTAAGAAGTTCACCTGGTCCCTGGAATCCATGCCCCCCAGAATCCTTCAGAAATCACCAACAATTTTGGAGATGATTCTAAAATTTTGAATATCGTCAGGGTCTCGGTGTCAGGCCGGCTGATTCGACGATTTCGCCGACGATGTCCTCCCATTCGATGGCCATAATATGAATGCCGTGCACGCCTTTTATTTCACGCAGCCCGGCAATGGTTTCCAGGCATATTTTAAGGCCCTCTTCCACCGCCTTTTCCTTTGGGACACCCGCCATTCGTTTAATCAATGCCTCGGGCACATCCATTCCGGCCACCTTGTTGTTCATGAATTTGGCCATACCTGCGGATTTTAAGGGGGTGACGCCGCCAAGAATGTGAACCTTTTCGGTCAGGCCTTCTTCCCCGGCCATTCTCATCCATTCCTTGAAGCGGTCCATGTTATAAATGCACTGGGTCTGAATGAAATCGGCACCTGCATCGATTTTTTTGGCGAGGCGAATCACACGATATTCAAAAGGATCGGCAAACGGGTTGGCGGCAGCGCCGATAAACATCCGGGGCGGATCATTTAAATCAAAACCGCTCATATCCTTACCTTCATCCCGCATGGTTTGAACGGTCCGGATGAGATTCATGGAATCAATATCGAAAACATTCAGCGCATCCGGCTGACTGCCAAAACTCTGGTGATCTCCGGAAAGGCATAAAATATTTCTGATACCCAGGGAATAGGCACCCATGATGTCCGATTGCAGGGCGATTCTATTTCGATCCCGGGTTACCATTTGCATCACCGGTTCCATACCCATTTGCAAGAGATGCGCGCACGCCGCGATGCTGGACATTCTCACAATGGCGGTCTGGTTGTCGGTGACATTAACGGCATCCACATATCCGTTTAATACCTGCCCTTTTTTACGGATCACCTCAGGATTTGCACCCCGTGGCGGACCGCATTCCGCGGTAACGGCAAATTCTCCCCTTGCTAAAATTTCCTGCAGTCTGCTGATCGGTTTTCCGTTCATATCATATGGTCCTCTCTTACCATTTTTCTCGGGCCGCCTGAAAGGCTGGTCCGCCAGTTTTTGGGGGGGATATAGACCCTTAAATTATTCATTTGACCCAATATTCTGAGCCGCTCGATGATCATTTGCCAGGCACAATCGGTTTCAGGATTGACCTCGCATTTGCCGTTCCGGGATCCGCCGCACGGACCGTTCAAGAGCTTTTTGGCACAGCGAGTCACCGGGCAAATTCCCCCGAATATGGCGAGTTTGCAATCACCGCAACCGGCACATTCCTCTGTAAAAACCCCCTGCTTTTCAAGAACACCGATGAAGGTGGTGTTGACGCCAGGAAGAACCGGGGTCTTGACGAACCGTCTGGCCAGCGCCTGGACACCGGCACCGCATGCCAGGGATAGCACGCCATCGTTTCGGGAAACGGCCGGCGCGCCTTCCTGGATGAATTCATCCTCACATTGGCGCTCTACGGTAAACTCTTCGATGTCGATTTTTTTACCGTCTTTTTTCCAGGCCAGTCTCAAGGCTGATGCGAGTACAGCCACCTCATCCTCACCCCCGGCGAAGCATGTTTTTACACAAGTGCCGCATCCCATAATGAGTATTTTCTTATAAGGTGCGATGATTTCCTTAATTTCCGATATGGATTTTTGCTCTCCAACTATCATTGATCGACTCCATTCATACGGCCGGGTTGGGACCCATTTCGGCCAGGTTTTTTAATACATCGTTCATTGCTTGAATCGCTGCGGCTTTATCTCCGGCAGCCATGTTGGTCAGGGACAACCGTCGGCCGTCGAGCCCGATTTCATCCAACAGATTTTGGACCCATGCCACACGTTTTTTTGCCCGTATGTTGCCCTCGATATAACGGCACTGCCCTTCGGGGCAGACCAGTACGATCACTCCGTCGGCCCCGGCTTCAAAGGCGCGAAGCAAAAAAACATCCTTGACCATGCTCGAGCAAGGCATCTTGACAGTTTTTAGCTCGCAATTATCCTTGCCGGTTAAATATATTTCAGCGGCATCACCAAATGTGTTAATGCAGTGAAACAGTGTTATTTTGGGTTTAAAATTTTCAGCCATTTACGTGCACCTGAATCCCTTTGGATTTACACCGAACAACAAGTTCGTGATGTGACATATCAACGCGTTAAAAAAAAAGACGCCTTTCTCCAGTGGTTATGGAAAACGACGTCTTTGTCTTAAAAAGCTCCGGATAGATGTTACACAACTCTGTGCATTTTTATGTATGTTGCACAACCTTGTGCATTTTTATTTAGAATTTAGATGATAAATAGCTTGAGTTTGTTTGTCAACAAAAATTTTTGTGTGTGTTCAGGGGGGCAGTCATTTCCCCTTCATTTCGGTGTCTCCGTCACTGGTATTTTCAGTGAGTTAGCAGTGGTGGCATTCCTGCCCCCTCCGCGTTCTCCCGCGAAAAGCATGCGGGAGCCGCGGTCTCCCCCATTGCTAACTCACTGAAAATACTAAGCGACTCCGCCAACCCGCCTGCCATGCAAGGTCTCCGGCCATTCGAACCCGGCAACTACCTGGGTCGAAGCCGATGATAGACGGGCGAGGCGGTCAGGGGCACGAGCGGGCAGGTAACATTACGGGAAAACAACCGCCCCCCTGAATAGTTACAAATTTTTTATTATGTCAGTATTATCTAAGAAATACACTTCATTTTAAACAACACCAGAGAAATCGAGCAATAAAATTCAGTGTCACTTAAAGGTTGAATTTTTAGTTTAGAACCACTATAGCGGGAAACAAAATATTTTATTTGATTCTTCGACATGGTGACATATGCAATTTGAAATGCACCGTATGCGAGTTCATTGACCGAAGGGGGTTACATGGGGGGATTATTTGGGGTTGTCTCAAAAAACGATTGTGTCAACGATCTGTTTTATGGAACGGATTATCATTCTCATCTCGGGACCAAACGAGGGGGGATGGTGACAAAAAATTCTGAAGGCTTCTCTCGTTCCATTCACAATATTGAAAACAATTACTTCAGGTCCAAATTTGAATCGGATCTTCCCAAGTTGCACGGCCGCCAGGGGATCGGGGTTATCAGCGATTACGATGCACAACCCTTGATTTTCAGGTCCCAATTGGGGAGATTCGGTATTGTTACCGTCGGAAAAATAAGCAACATCGACGAACTCGTAAAAAAAGCCTTTCGAAAAAAAATCCATTTTTATGAGACAAGTGGTGGGGATCTGAGCCCAACGGAGACAGCCGCAACATTAATCTGTGAAAAAGATACTTTCGAGGAAGGGATACAGTATGCCCAAGACCTGATTAAAGGATCCTGTTCGATGCTCTTGCTGACGGAAAAGGGTATTTATGCTGCAAGGGATAAATGGGGAAGAACGCCGATTGTTATTGGCGCCAAAGACGGTTCTTATGCCGCTTCTTCCGAAACATGTGCATTCCTGAACCTGGATTTTGAAATTGAAAAGTATCTGGGGCCGGGTGAGGTTGTTTTTATGACGCCTGAAGGATGCGAGCAGAAAAAGGAACCCGAAACAAAGATGCAGATATGTGCGTTTTTGTGGGTATATTATGGCTATCCCGCCTCGAACTACGAAAATATTAATGTAGAATCTGTAAGAAACAGATGCGGCGCCGCGCTAGGAAGAGAGGACGATACTGAGATCGATTGCGTTGCCGGAATTCCGGATTCGGGAACCGGTCATGCCCTTGGTTATGCCAATGAGAAGAAGATACCCTATGTGAGGCCTTTCGTAAAATATACACCGACATGGCCCAGAAGTTTTATGCCTCAGGACCAGAGCTTTAGAGATCTTGTGGCCAAAATGAAACTGATTCCCATCAGAGAATTAATCGAGAATAAAAGGATTCTCTTTTGTGACGACTCCATTGTCAGAGGAACCCAACTACAGGATAACATTCAGATCTTATACGATTTAGGTGCTCTGGAGGTTCACATGCGTCTGGCCTGCCCGACCCTGATATATCCGTGTGAGTTTCTCAATTTTTCTGCATCTCGATCGACCCTCGATCTTGCAGGACGAAAGGCGATTAAAGATCTTGAGGGTGCTGATGATAAATTTTTACTCGAATACGCAACGTCAAATTCAGAAAAGAACAAGGCAATGGTGGACAGAATTCGTAAGCGTCTGCGGTTGACGTCTTTAAAATATCAAAAGCTCGAAAATCTTGTGGACGCCATAGGGCTTCCGAAGGAAAAGTTGTGTACTCACTGCTGGGATGGAAGCAGTTATTTCTAATCTAAGTCGATAATCCATTAATGTGAAGAGAACTGAAAGGAAATGTGATGGGCAAACGTAATGACATCAATAGCGTTTTAATCATTGGATCAGGGCCTATTATTATCGGGCAGGCGTGTGAGTTCGATTATTCCGGAACGCAGGCCTGTAAGGCACTGCGAAGTCTCGGCTACAAAATCATTCTGGTGAATTCCAATCCGGCAACCATTATGACCGACCCGGGGATGGCGGATGTTACGTATATTGAACCCTTGAATCTTCAATCGCTGACGAACATTATTGCAGCGGAGCGACCGGACGCCCTTTTGCCGAATTTGGGCGGTCAGTCCGGGCTGAACCTGTCTTCAGAGCTATACAAGGCCGGCGTTTTGGATAAATACGGCGTTCAGGTTATCGGCGTGAATGTCGATGCCATTGAACGCGGGGAGGATCGCACGGCTTTCAAGGAAACCATGAATCGCCTCGGCATTGACATGCCGAGAAGTCAGGCGGTCAATACGGTTGAAGATGCGGAAAAAGTGGCGGAAACACTCGGCTATCCCGTGGTTATTCGTCCGGCATACTGCATGGGCGGAACAGGGGGTGGGTTGGTGTATAATGTCGAGGAGCTTAAAACGGTTGCATCCCGTGGTCTATCGGCCAGTATCGTTAACCAGGTCTTGGTTGAGGAATCGGTGCTCGGCTGGGAAGAACTCGAGCTGGAGGTTGTCAGGGATGTCAAGAACCAGATGATCACGGTCTGTTTCATAGAAAATGTCGATGCCATGGGGGTGCACACCGGAGATTCCTACTGTACGGCACCCATGTTGACCATTGCGCCTGAACTTCAGGAGAAACTCCGGAAATATTCTTACGACATCGTGGAAGCCATCGAAGTTATCGGCGGGACAAACGTCCAGTTCGCCCATGACCCCAAGACGGGTAGGGTGGTCGTCATTGAGATTAATCCGAGAACTTCGCGATCATCGGCTCTGGCATCCAAGGCTACGGGATTCCCGATTGCCTTTGTATCTTCACTTCTGGCCGGTGGTTTGACCATGGATGAAATCCCCTACTGGCGTGACGGGACCCTTGAGAAATACACGCCTTCCGGTGACTATGTTGTTGTCAAGTTTGCCCGCTGGGCATTTGAGAAGTTCGAAGGTGTTGAAGACAAGCTCGGTACACAAATGCGGGCCGTGGGAGAAGTCATGAGTCTCGGCAAAAACTACAAAGAGGCCTTTCAAAAGTCGATACGTTCCCTGGAAATCGATCGCTACGGCCTCGGCTTTGCCAAGAATTTCAACAAAAAATCCCTGGACGAATTGATGAATATGCTGAATACACCCACCAGTGAACGGCAATTCTTGATGTACGAAGCGCTGCGTAAAGGTGCAGATGTAGAGACCCTTTACAAAATAACCCACATCAAGCCCTGGTTTATCGAACAGATGAAGGAGCTGGTGGCGCTTGAGGAGCAACTCATTGAATATAAAGGTAAGACGCTCCCGGATGACCTGCTCGTCCAGGCCAAAAAAGACGGATTTGCGGATAAATATCTCGCCAAACTTCTTGGTATTCCTGAAAAAGATATCCGAAAAAAACGCACATCACTGGGTGTGGTCGAAGCCTGGGAACCGGTGCCGGTGAGCGGTGTAGAAAATGCGGCCTATTATTATTCGACCTACAATGCGCCGGATCAAGTAACGGTGAGCGACCGAAAAAAGATTATGGTCCTTGGCGGCGGCCCGAACCGAATCGGGCAGGGCATCGAATTTGACTATTGCTGTGTCCATGCCGCTTTTGCCATTCGGGAAGAAGGGTACGAGTCCATCATGGTCAACTGCAACCCTGAAACCGTCTCAACGGATTATGACACCTCGGATAAACTCTATTTTGAGCCGTTGACCGTCGAGGATGTTCTGAGCATCTATGAAAAAGAGAAGCCGGAGGGTGTAATTGTTCAGTTTGGCGGCCAAACACCGCTGAACATCGCCAATGAGCTGGCTGAAGCGGGTGTCAACATTTTGGGCACTTCACCGGAAACCATTGATCTGGCCGAGGACCGGGACCGGTTCAGGAAGCTGATGCGCAAACTTGGAATTCCCCAACCAAAATCCGGTATGGCCAGTACCCTGGAAGAGGCCCTTGAAATCGCAGAAGGGATTGGTTATCCGCTGATGGTCCGTCCATCTTATGTCTTGGGCGGGCGTGCCATGGAAATCATACTGGATGAAGAAATGCTGTTGCGTTACGTGGCCGCGGCCGTTGAAGTCTCACCGGAACGGCCGATTTTAATCGATAAATTTTTAGAAAATGCCATCGAGGCTGAGGCGGATGCAATTTCAGACGGTACTGATGCTTTCGTTCCCGCCGTCATGGAACATATCGAACTGGCCGGGGTGCATTCCGGAGACTCTGCCTGTGTGATTCCGCCCATCAGTATCCCACAAAAACACATCAAGACAATAAACGAGTACACCCGAAAAATAGCCACAGAACTCAACGTGGTCGGCCTTCTCAATATTCAATATGCCATTGCCGAGGACACGGTGTATATTCTGGAGGCGAATCCGAGGGCTTCACGGACGGTTCCGATTGTTTCAAAGGTGTGCAATATATCCATGGCCCGGATTGCGACCCAGATTATGCTCGGGAAAAAACTGGCCGAACTGGGGATTGAGAAAAAGCCGATTCCGCACTATGGTGTCAAAGAGGCTGTCTTCCCCTTCAACATGTTGCCCGAAGTCGATCCGATATTGGGCCCGGAAATGCGGTCGACCGGTGAAGTGTTAGGCCTTTCGGATTCCTTTGGTCTGGCCTTTTACAAAGCTCAGGAAGCGACCCGTATGCCTTTACCGTTGGAAGGTACGGTCTTGATTACAGTGGCCAATAAAGACAAACCGGGTGTCCTGGAAGCGGCAAGGCTTTTCCGGGAGCTCGGTTTCGAGATCCGATCGACAAACGGAACCCACGATTTTCTGGCGGGATACGGCATCGATTCGGAACCGATCAAAAAAGTGGGATACGGACGCCCCGATATTGTTGACGAAATAAAAAACAAGAAAATCCAGCTGGTCATTAACACCCCCAGCGGTAAAGAGAGTAAAGAGGACGATTCTTATATCCGTAAGGCGGCGATTAAGTATAATGTTTCGTATATAACCACGACATCTGCCGCTTTGGCGGCAGCAAGGGGGATTGCCGATCGCAGGAAAGGCGAAGCGTGCGTAAAGTCATTGCAGGCATATCATGCGGATATTGGATAGAAACTGTATTTAAAGGTCACATTCGTCGTTTTGACGATTTTGAAAAAGTGTTAAGTTTGCGGATTGGTTTTTTTTATTGCGTAAATGTTTACCCATGAAGACCTTCCCGGCAGTTTGCAGTCCCAAAGCAACCACCCGTCCACCGGGTTACGTGTGATGGTCACCGCCGCTTCGCTGGGCGAGAGGAATTCCTTTCCGTTCAGTATCAACGCACCACTCCTGACATTGCCATAATAGAAATAACCTTTATACTTGCATCGAAATTCCGTTCCACTGGGAAAAGCAAGGCCATCGACAATCCAAGGCAGATTGTCGGCCGGATTTTTCAACACCTTGGGTACGTCTTTTTGACTTATTTTGTTAAAGGATGATTGTCCGCCAGGCAGGGAAGAATAGGTTTTAATGCTTTTCATAGGAGCCTCCTTAACGTTTAAGCAGGAACATTCGGCTGTAAATTAATCACTGAAAAGGCACTGAGGTTAAAACTTATTGAAGGATTATTAGCACAAATAAAAACCAATTGCAATTCATAAGTTTTACTTAACTCAGGGATCGGGGAGTTTTTCTCCTAAATTCTTGAATAGCGGAATGGATGATCTTTTTTTAAATCGGATGCTGTCTGAGTGGCTTAGGGATCGTTAGAAAAAACAGGCGCAAACCGAAATCGTATCTTTAAAAGAATTTTAATATAATGCAGACAACCTATTGATATTTCAAAGATAGTTTCCTGCTTTTTCTTTACGATCCCTTGCCGCGAGTTCATGCGGTTTAAAAAAGATTATCCATGTAGCGGTTGTTTGGAAAAACACCCCGACCCCTCAACTATTTTGAAATAGAAAAATCGCTTGACAGACGCTTGTGAATCCTTTAGAAAATTTGACCAGGTGCTCGTATGAGCTTAATAGG
>JAWOIY010000251.1:0-8713 GCA_046484425.1 Desulfobacterales bacterium
AATCCCCAATTGCTGGTGCTGGATGAGCCCAGCAGCGGATTGAACGACAAGGAGTCAGAAGATCTCATTGTGTTTCTCAGGGGATTGATCGAAGAAGACCTGACCATCCTCATCATCGAGCACGATATGAAGGTGGTCATGGGCATCTCGGACTGGGTGACGGTTATGGACGAAGGCAGAAAAATCGCCGAAGGGCCGCCCGAAACGGTTTACAACGACCCGCAGGTGATTGAGGCCTATCTGGGCAAAGACGAAGACGAGGAAGAAAACTACCGGGCAAAAGAAAGGGCCTAGCATGGGAGCGCTGCTGAGTGTTGATAATCTGTGTATCACCTACGGGTCGGTTGAAGCGCTCAAGGGAGTCTCGATGGATCTGAACAAAGGTGAAATCGTCACGGTTCTGGGCGCAAACGGGGCAGGGAAAAGCACTCTGCTGCGGGCGATTTCAGGCCTGGTTCCACCCAAGAGCGGCACGATCAGCCTGAACGGGGATCCCTTGAACGGCGTGCCCGCGTATGACATCGTGCTCAAGGGGATTTCCCAGGCGCCCGAGGGCCGGCGGGTGTTTGCGACCCTGACCGTGGAAGAAAACCTGAAACTGGGGGCTTACACCCGGCAGAAACAGAAACGGGACGTGGCCGAAGCCAAAGAGCGGGTTTTCGAATTGTTTCCGATCCTGGTGGAGCGCCGCCGACAGCTGTCCGGAACCCTTTCCGGCGGCGAGCAGCAGATGCTCGCCATCGGCCGGGCGCTGATGAGCAACCCCCGGATCCTCCTGCTGGACGAGCCGTCATTGGGCCTGTCGCCACTATTCGTCAAACTGATTTTCAAGATTATTCGAGAGATCAACGCCCAGGGAGTGTCGATTCTGCTGGTCGAACAGAATGCCCGCAAGGCGCTCGGGGTGGCCAATCGTGGATATGTCCTGGAAACCGGTGCGGTTTCCGTCAGCGGGTTGGCCTCGGATCTGCGCCAAGATAAAAAGATTCAGGAGGCGTATCTGGGCGGCGCGGCGCTGAAAGGGAAGAACCCCGCATGATTCTCCCCACTCGTTCAAATATCGAATGAATATCTCAGGAATTCAGGAATGTTATAAGCTTTGATCCATATGTGATATTGAAATATTAGAACCGAGCGGTCAAGTGATATAATCGTTACTCTCCTGATCTTGTCGAATTTCGCTCAATTCCCTGATTGCTTGTCAAGCCATTCGATCTCGACAATATGTTCGACATTTCTAAATTCAAGATCACCCGTTACAACAATTGCATTTTCACGGCGAGCATTTGACACCGCAAAACAATCGCTGAAAGAAAGCGGATATTCCGCTTTTATCCGGGCTGCTTCGAGGACGGATTCGAAGGTGTTGGAAACAGAGGCGATAGGGAGCCCGGGAGGAATCGTATCTATAAAGAATTCGGCTTACTCATAACCCATTACCACCGGATTCCTCATAATAAGGTCTATTGCCTCACCGGCGGTTGAGGCCGCTTCGGGGAATACGTCCTTAAGAGATCTGATGTGCCTCAGGTTGTCCGCCGTTCTTAGAATCAGCATGGACAGGTCCCCCTCTTCCATTTTGGCGATGGTCAGCGCCTGTTCCCAGGGCAAACCGGACGCCCAGGCATAAAGCATCGCTGCCGGCTCCAAGAGCAACGGGCGGGTTTCAAAACCCCTTTTGGACATCAGTTTTGAGAAGGACGAAAGTTTTTTAGTAACCGCGGAGAAGGTCTTGGTAAGTACTTTAGGTACAAATGCCTTGTCTATTTTTTCATCGGACTCGCGTTCACTGACAAACACTGCCGTCACAGCGGCAAGAAGCGCCGGGTCATTTTTCGGAAAAATATCACGTCTGAAGCCTTCAGCAATCATCAACGGTTGATCGACCCGGAGCTGGGAGGCCCAAATGCCGTCTGTTGTCAGCCTGCCGGTTTCAGCGGCATAACCGGTTTCTTTCAAAAAGTCGAGATGCTGTAAAAAATCCTGCCACAGCTGCTTGTGATCATTTTCAACAGGTTTTTGAAGTTTCTTTTTTTCCTTTGTCTTGATCATCACATATGTGGCAAAGGATTTTTTCAAGAGATCTTCGATCTGATCCGGGGTATGGGACAAAAGCAGGTTGAGGACCATTGAAAAGTTTATCCTTATCTGGCTGGAAACATCAGACGGCGGGGACCGCATCAGCTTTGCGACAAGCCGGATATCCATGAATTTTCCCGGGATTGCCACTGCAAATCCGATATGGTCCATTCCCCTTCGTCCGGCTCTCCCGGTCATCTGATGAAATTCAGTGGGGCTGAGCGGCATAAATTCCCTGCCGTTGAACCGGTCTGAGTTCAAAAGCACGATGGTCCTGGCCGGAAAATTAACTCCGGCGGCAACCGTGGAGGTGGCGAATACGGCATCTAAAAGCCCTTCCGTCATCAAGGTTTCCAGCACCAGTTTCCATGCCGGAAGCTGCCCGCTGTGATGGGCGCCTACGGCCAAATGTTCAAGCTGCCACATTTGCCGGTGCCGGGCAATATACGGATTGTCGGCCACAAGTTCTTCGATTCTATGGCTGCGCCTGGTTGATACATCCGGGTCGGATGTCAGCCCATCATCACATAAATTAAGGGCATTATCGCAATCGGCTCTGGATTTAAGGAAAAATATGGCGGGAAGAAGTCGATATTTGTTCAGCACTCGCAAAATATCTCCAAAAGGAGGCAGTTTGTGGGGCGGCGAAAGTAACGCTGGGCGACTGCTGCTCACATAAGCAGCCACTTTTTTAGACAATCTGCCTTTCCCCGGACTTTCTTGGGTAAGCAGAGGGAACAGGGTTCCTGACGGGTGAAAAAAGAGCGGATACAGCGGTACAGGTCTTTTGGTCTCTTCAACCACAATACATTGTTTACCGCGGATGGACGAAAGCCACCGGGCAATAAGGGCTGCATTGCCGATAGTGGCGGACAGCAAAAGCAGCGGGATCCTGGACGGAAGATAGATCATGATCTCTTCCCAAACAACGCCCCTGTCCTCGTCTCCAAGGAAATGTGCTTCATCAAGAACTACAAAATCGGTGGAAAACATGACCCCCTGATGCATGGCATCATAAAGCTGATTCCGGAGGATTTCGGTAGTCCCTACAATGATCGGGGCGTCGGGATTCTCTTTTCGATCACCGGTTAAAATACCGACGTTTTCAGGCCCGAAGATTTTTGAAAATTCACTGTACTTTGCATTGCTCAACGCCTTGAGCGGAGAAGCATACCATGATTTGCCCCCTTTTTTAAGAATCCGTGAAATGGCCTGCTCTGCAATCCATGTTTTGCCGGCGCCGGTGGGAACCGTAACCAGACAGTCCGATCGTTTAATAACCGACAAAGCTTGAAGCTGAAAAGGATCGGGTTTAAATGCTTTTTTATCCGGGACGCCAATTCCGGCAAAAATTTTTTTTAGGCAGGCATCGGCACCGGGTTTGATTCCGGGAGGCCGGTGACCCCGGCTATACCTGCCCTTTCCTTTTTTCGTTCGATAATGGTATGGTTTTTGATGGCTCATTAAAGCCTTGAAATCATATCATTAACATTTGATTTTGCCGATGAATCCACGTCAAATGGTGAAACACCATCCAGATCGGCTTCTATGAGCGCTTCATCATAGGGAATAAACCCGAGAAACTCAAAATCCTTCAGGTTCTCTTTTAAAAATGCCTCGTCCTTCCGGCTGCGGATTTTGTTGCCCACAAGTACAATATTTTTCAGGCCGATTTCCGATGCAAGCTTTCGGATATGGCCGGCGGTATCCATGCTTCGCCGACCGGGTTCAACAACCACAATCAACCGGTCCACCGCCGAAGCGGTTGCCCTTCCCAGGTGTTCGATTCCGGCCTCCATATCCATCACCACCACTTCATCACGAGCCAGAACGATATGCGTGATCAAAGCCCTCAAAAGTGTACTCTCAGGACAGATACATCCGCCCCCCCCTTTTTGGACACCTCCAAGGCGCATCAGTTTAATGCCGTCCAGTTTGGCCGAGAGCGCATCCGGGAGATCATCCACTTTGGGGTTAAGTTTGAAAAAACCACCGATGCTGCCCGGTCTTGCCTCGGTCCTCTCGAAAATAAGTTCTTTCATCTCGGAAATGGGCGTAATGCGGTCCGCATCCGGTATGCCCAGTGCCGACGCAAGATTGGCGTCCGGATCCGCATCTATGGCCAGCACATGTTTCCCCTGTTCATTCAATGCCCGTATCAAAAGTGCTGAAAAGGTCGTTTTCCCGACACCCCCCTTACCGCTGACTGCAAGTTTCATGGATATATCCTTTCCCCTTTGTTTGGAATTTGTGTTTTCAGTAACAAATTCCGGGTTTTCATGGTAGCAACATCTTTTCATGTTTATTCGACTATGCATGAATATAATACAAAATGTTCCCGGGGCAAGAGGTTTTATTTCCCCTCAAGTTGATAGTACGGTTTAAAATGCCTATGTTTAAGGCCTTGACGTTCAAGGATTTTATATATAAATTCTGAAATTACTATGACGTAGTGATTTCAGTTTAAAAAGAGGAGATCCATGCTGACATTTGACATCAGATCGTCTATTTACAGATATTGTTTAATCGTTACAGTTATCGTCTTGCTTTCAGGTCCGGCCGCACTGGCCCAAGATCAAGGCAAGGAGAAAGAACCGCCACCGTCTCCGGTTCAAGTTGCCGCAGTGAAAACAGAGATGGTTTCAAATCAGATATCTCTGGTTGGAACAACGGAGGCCTTCTCAGAGAGTACGGTTGCTTCTGAAACATCGGGAGTTGTGGAAAATTTTCCGGTAAAAGAGGGCGATTATGTTAAAAAGGGAGACCTTCTGGTTCAATTGAAAGAAACCGAACTTAAACTTCGCCTCAAAGGCGCTGTGGCGGCAAAGGAAAGAATCCAGGCGAACCTTCAGAATGCTGAAAAAGAGCTCAAAAGAGTAAGCAAACTCAAAGAAACCAACAGTATTGCCGAAAAGCAATATGATACCGCTTTTTATACGTATCAGGCGCTTTCCCAGGAATTACTCCAGGACGAGGCTGAAATAGATCTGCTCAACTACGAAATAAAACAACAAAAAGTATTGGCGCCATTTTCGGGTTTTGTCGCAAAAGAACATACCCAGGTCGGAGAATGGATAAACAAAGGAGGACCGGTTGTTACCCTTCTTAATCTTGATAAAGTACAAATCACCGTAGATGTTCCCGAACGCTATTCGGTTATGCTTGCACCCCAGGGAAACGTAAACCTAACCATAAAAAGTGTGTCAAAAAACCCGTTTTCAGGCAAGATATACGCCGTACTGTCCCAGGGAAACCCGAATTCGAGAACCTTTCCTGTCAGGATACACCTTGAAAATCCCGACCATAAAATTAAAAGCGGCATGGAGACGATCGTTACGTTTAACCTGGCGGATAAAATAAGCGCCCTTCTCATACCCAAAGATGCCATCGTGACCGCAGGAGACAGCAGGATGGTCTTTCTCGTAAATGGCGGCAAGGCCGTGCCGATCGCCGTGAAAATCCTCGGCTATTATGACGGGGGCGTCGCCGTTGAAGGAAATCTCAAACCCGACGATCCGGTTGTTATTCGTGGAAACGAGCGCCTTAGACCCGGACAGCCGGTGGTTGTGCAAAAATGATGCAGGATGCAGGGATCGGGGATCAGGGGGCAGGAAGTTGGTGAAATGAAAATTATACAAACGAGTGAGGTTGACTTGAAATTAGACTTTGCCCTGTTTATGTATAAAACCGTTATATTTTTGACACCCTGAACCCTGAACCTTGAACCCTTTTTACATACTATGAAACTCGTTGATACCGCCATAAAAAAACCCGTTACCGTTACCGTCGGAGTTCTCCTGCTGGTTCTGTTCGGCTTTATTTCACTTTTCAGGATTCCGATTCAATTGACCCCCAATGTCGACCTTCCGGAGATTTCCATCACGACGACCTGGCGCAGTGCAAGTCCTGTTGAAGTGGAACGCGAAATCGTCGATGCTCAGGAAGATGAACTCAAAAATCTTGAAGGCCTGGTGGAAATTAAAAGTGAAAGTGAGGACAGCAGTGCCTATATCAGCCTGATGTTTGAAATCGGTACGGGTACCGATGAAGCACTGCTCAGGGTATCCAACAGTCTCGAACGGGTTAAAAAGTATCCGGACAATGTGGAAAAGCCCATCATAAAGTCCGGAGGAAGACGAGAAAAGGCGATTGCCTGGATGGTACTGCAAGCACTGGACGGATATCAGGGGGACTTGCAGCAGGAGTACGATTTTGTCGATGACTATGTGAAGCCTCGCCTCGAGCGGATTTCGGGTGTTTCGTCTTCCAATATTTACGGGGGACGGGAACAGGAGATTCAAGTCATTGTCGATTCAGATGCCCTCTCGGCCCGGAATGTGACCATTCCCGAACTTGTTCGAGCACTGGATATCGAAAATAAAAACATCAGTGCCGGCGGCTTTGACGAGGGCAAGCGTCGCTATATCGCCCGAACCGTCGGCGAGTACCAGAGCGCTGAGGATGTCTCCGATGTCATCATTAAAAGGGTAAGCGGCATCCCTGTTTCCGTGAGGGATATTGCCAGTGTTGAGTTTGGTTTTAAAGATCCGGAATATGCCGTCCGGCATGTCGGTGTTCCGACCATTGTGCTAAATGCAGTTCGAGAACCCGGCTCCAATGTCCTGGTGGTGATGAAGAAACTGCAAGAAGCGCTCACGGAATTGAACGAAGGTCTGTTAAAGGAAAAGAACCTGAGGATTGTAAAGGTCTATGATGAAACCAGTTACATTTATAGTGCGATAAACCTGGTCAGAGAAAATATTTTTGTGGGTGGATCTCTGGCAATTCTGGTGCTTTTAATATTTTTACGAAATTTTGCCAGCACCCTCATCGTGGCCATCGCTATTCCCATCAGCGCCATCGGTACGTTCCTGGTCATGACCTTAATGGGCAGAAATATCAATGTTGTCAGTTTGGCCGGTCTTTCTTTTGCCATCGGTATGATCGTGGATAATTCCATTGTGGTATTTGAAAATATCTTCCGCCACCGGGAAATGGGCAAAACCCGCAAAGACGCCGCCTATGACGGTACCGTTGAGGTCTGGGGGGCGGTTCTGGCAAGTACACTGACTACAGTAGCGGTATTTCTCCCCATTGTTTTTGTTCAGGAAGAGGCCGGCCAGCTTTTCCGTGACATTGCCATCGCCATCAGCAGTGCCGTAACCTTGAGCCTGATAGTCTCCATTACGGTTATTCCGACCCTGTCTTCCAAAATTCTGGGGAAGGTTCAAAAGAATAAAACTACGGCATTCAAAGCAAAAGGGGTTTTTGCGCCTGTCTCCAAGCCCATTCATTTTATCATGCGAAAGCTATCCGCTTTTGCCGGCGCCTTTATAAATTACATGACAAAATTTGTTTACTGGATGTGTGGGCTGGTTTCGGCACGCATAGGCATTGCCGTTATCATGACCCTTTTCTCCATTGGTCTGGTATTTTTTTTGATGCCCAAAACAGAATATCTGCCTGAAGGCAACCGTGAGCTGCTATTCGGGATTCTATTGCCGCCTCCGGGTTACAATCTGACCGAGCTTGAAAATATTGGGAAAACCGTGGAAAAAGACATTCTGCCGCTCATTGAACACGATCAAAAAAGTGCTTTGGCAGAAAAACTGAATCTTCCGCCGGCCACTAATTTTTTCTATGTCGCGCGGGGACAATCGATTTTTATGGGTATTGTTTCAAAAATCCAGGAAAGAACCCGGGAACTGCTGCCATATATTTACGGTGTGTTAAGAAATATCCCCGGCATGATTGCCATCGTTCAGCAGCCGAGTCTGTTTGCACAAAATATCGGTGAAGGCCGCTCCATCGAAATAGAAATCAAAGGCCCCGATCTTGTCCAACTCATCAATCTGGGCAGACAGGTATACGGGTTGGCGGCCCAGGTCCTTCCCAACGCCCAGATCCGACCCATACCCAGCCTTGACTTGGGAAACCCCGAGATGCGCATTATTCCCAACCGTGAACGCCTGACCCGCCTGAACATGACCACCTCTGATCTCGGGTTAATCGTAGACACCATGGTGGATGAGGCCAAAGCCAGCACGTATCGCCTTCATGGTGAAGAGATCGACCTGGTGGTTAAAAGCCGGGAAGGAAAGCTCGAACGTACCCAGGATCTGCCCCGTTTTCCGGTTGTCGCGCCGTCCGGGGAGAAAGTGACATTAAATTCACTGGCCGAAGTAAAGCTTGAAGAAGGCCCCATTCAGATTAATCATATCGATTCCCAGCGGGCCATTACGATTCAGGTTATTCCGGAAAGAGAGTTGGCGCTTGAAACCGCCATGGAAATTGTAGAAGAGAAAGTGGTCGGCCCAATTAAGGCCGGAGGCTCCCTGTCAAGCCTTTACAGCATCCATCTTGGCGGTACGGCTGACGATCTGACGCGAACCAGAGCGGCTCTGATGTGGAATTTTATTCTGGCTATCGTCATCAGTTATCTGCTGATGTCGGCATTATTTGAAAATTTCTTCTATCCGTTCATCATTATGTTCAGTGTCCCGCTGGCCGCAGCCGGAGGGTTTGTAGGCTTGCTGCTGGTAAACATTTTTATTACCTACCAGTCGCTGGATATTATTACCATGCTCGGATTCGTCATCCTGGTGGGAGTCGTGGTGAATAACGCCATCCTGAT
>JAWOIY010000057.1:0-25631 GCA_046484425.1 Desulfobacterales bacterium
TCAACGTATTATTTATAAATATATTATAATAAAAAGGCTGTAAAGCAGTTTTTTCGGATGGGGTTTTGGTCATGATTATGTGTTCAAATACAGTTAAAATTCCAGTTTGTTGAATATGAATACTTAAGAATATCAATTCCAAGGCACATTTTTTAATAGTTCCGAGTACATGTATCTGCAATTTATATCAGTTCTTTGTTTTTATTGGATATCAATTCGATATCTCGTTAAATCTTGAACGATAAAGTTCCCCGGAACTATTTTACCCCATTTTTAAAGATTATAAGGACAGCTGTGGCCGGAAATGAGGATTCCAAACGTTTGGAATCTATTTTATTAAAACCATCGTCATTGTCTTTATCTGTTTAATTCCCGACAAATTGAAAATGACTATACCAATGACGACATACCGGACAGAACCGACAGGACCATCCTGGCAGTTGTTGACATCGCTGTAAAATCGCTTGTGCAAAATTCTTCACCAGCGATATTTACGTCCTACCCTGAACTTTCTCCGGCTGGTTGGGATAGAGGGTGAAGATATGTGCTTGCAAATCATCGTCCACATCGTCCACATCGTCCAGATGCTATAAAATCAATTGGTTAGAACGGACGATTATTGGACGGTCTCATAGATTTGGACGATCAATCATAGCTTTTGATAAAAAACAGGTGGATACTCTAAATCGCTTCCGCAGAATTCTGCGTAAGCGGTATTTTATGATTTCCGTACATGCGGAAATTGTTAAACGGCTTGGTAGTGGGCTGTATTAAAGGTCTGTCATCTGGGGACTAGCTGTTTCGATGTTGGAATGAAGCGTTTTTTCTGCGCTTGACGTATTCCCTCTCAATCCTCCGGCAAACTCACATATTTTTCCAGATTTTCGCTCCAATAAACCGGAAAAACTTTCGTTGGATGATACCAGGAGTTTTTACAAAACGACTCGAATGTTGTTATCCGGGATTTTTCGATATTCATTACCGTTTCAATATTGCCGTAAATCGTTTTAACTTTGTCGCCTATTTGCATATTATGTTTTCCTTTTTTAGATGTTGGTTTTGATAGAACATAGTTAAGTTTTATTTCATGGTTAAAAAATTGTTATGAAAAGTCAATATATTCTGGTGAAGTTGTTCAAAGAAAAGAAGCAATCAATAAGGGAAAATCTGATTACAAAGGAACATATAAGGTAATTTGTATTACGATTACAGGGGCTCTAATTTTGATAAATATATTAAACCTATATTTAAACTGTATTTTCAATAGGTTTTTGTACATTTAATAAAGAAATAGTTTAATTTAAGTTATGATGATTTCATACAATAGGACTCTCATGGTAAATCACGTTGAAAAATGGCTTAATTACAGGAGGTAATCTTCCAATTGAATCATGGAAGGTCGGGAATGTTTGTTGTGATTTTACTTACAGGATAGTTCGTAAAAGGCCTTTCCAGCCACCTTTATACACACAATATTCCTTAAAGAAAAAATAATTTTGAAAACGAACATTTTTTTCAGGGCCGAAAGATTCTGATTAGGATGAGGTGTTGCCTGAAACGAAATACACAACACGTATTGATGATGTAGAATAAAAAAGGCACAGGTTTTTACCTGTGCCTGATTGTGCCCAAATTGTGCCCGTCAAGGTCAAATTTTTCAAAATGTTTCCAAACAAATCCAAAAATAAAAATAAAAATGCTATTGATTCAACATATTAGAAATACAGGAAAAATAAACGCTTTTAATTTTGGTCTTCGAATCCGTAGGTCGCCCGTTCGAATCGGGCCGGGCGTACCAAAAAAACAAAGGGTTACAACACATAAGATTGTAACCCTTTATCAATTTTTGGCCTAATGTAAGCACCGTGTAAGAAGTTTTGGACAATCATAAATGCCCCTCACTCTCCTCGTTTTTTGCTTTATCTGGTTTCATCTTAGAGTCTCCCTTTTCGCTTTTCGGACGTACGCGTCTATCCTGCGGGGTTGGTGTTATGTAAATATATTAACAAATATTATGGATCACGCGTCAAAATTTCAGACACTTCATTAATGCCATTCAGGCTTCTTAATTCATGTAACAGTCTAAGATTATTCAAAGTTTAATATAAAGTATCGTAACCTTCTAAATTTGCATGGTTTTTGCATACGCAAACAGAAAGGAGGAGATCATGCGCGATTTTATTATAGATTTGATTCTCTTAGCAATTTTAATATTTTTTATAACACTCGTCCCTTTTTTATCTTATAATCCGATTCCGTTTTAATTCGCATGGACAAGGCACAAAACTAATCCGCACATCGCAATTAAAAATACTCGATAAACGGCATCTAAAACTTCAGATGTTGTTTTCCGGTGTCTTTTATTGTTAATGTGATTTCAGCCATGATTCCTTTTTGGAGTCATGTTTGGGGTTGCCTGAGAGAACGGCAAAAAACCCTTAACCAATAACAAAACAATCAAGATCGAAAAACCAAAAGGAATGTAAACACAATGAAACGAATATTAATTGTATCGGTCATCTTCCTGTTAACTTGCATCACTGCGTTTGCCAAGGACGCAAATACCAATAAAACATTCACAACGGTTACAAAGGAACTCGTTGGCGAGTGGGTAAACGATCTTGGATCAACGCTCAAGATAACGAATATCGATTCATCCAGCGGAAGGATCTCCGGCATCTACAAATCTTCTTCAGGCACCTCTGGAAAATCGTTTCCGTTAATTGGGTGGGTAAACTACCAAATTCCTCAGCCAGCTGACGATAATGCTGTTGTTGTTTGCTTCTCGGTACATTGGGGCCAGCACGGAAGTATTACAACGTGGAACGGAACCTACCATCCTGAAAAACACAATCCTATGATAAAAACGCAGTGGCTGCTTGTTCGGTCGAATTCGAAGTTTGTATGGGATCACATGCTAACGGGTAGTTCTACTTTTATGTTGAACAAAAAGTGAAATGGCAACTACGTCCTAATAATTAGTCAAAGAGGTTTATCATGAGTGACAGTATTATTTTTTCGCCTTACCAAGTAAAGCGTTTTACACTTAAAAACCGAATCGGGGTCGCTCCTATGACACGCATGTCATCCTCCAGATTCAGTATCCCAAGGCAGGATGTTTTTGATTTTTTAATTAGGAGGGCCAAAAATGGAGCTGCTATAGTTTATACCGAAGCGATTGTTACAGATTATGAAAGTGCTCAAGGCTACCCGGGACAGTCCCGACTGGTAACGCAGCGGCAGATTGAAGCATGGAGACCCGTTGTGCGGGCAATACAAAAAGAGGGATCTCTCGCTATTATGCAAATGTTTCATTGTGGACGAATGGCATGGCCTGAAATAAATCCGTCAAATCGGGTGATCGCTCCAAGCGCCCTTACCCCTAAACAAATCAATCCAATGACTGGAGAACCTTATCCGGTGCCTGACATTATGACTCAGTTTGATATAGATCATGTAATCGTTGGCTTTGCGGAAACGGCCAAGGGAGCTGTTGAAGCTGGTTTCGATGGTATAGAAATTCATGGAGCTCATGGTTATCTTATCAACAATTTCTTGTCTTCATATTCTAATGAACGTACAGATATTTATGGGGGGTCCGTGGAAAATCGATTCCGTTTTGCCCATGAAGTGATTCATGCAGTAAAAAAGGTGGTTTCTGATGAGCACCTGTTGACCTTTAGAATTTCCAATTGGGGTGTTGCAGATAAGCAAGTATCCCTTTTTAACACAAAGACTGAATATCAAAAGATTGTCAAGATGTTATCAAAGGAGCCTATCGATGTACTTTCTGTTTCAGCTTATGGTTACAAGGATAACGCTTTTGGCACTGATCAGAATATGACGGAAATCACTCGGGAAGTCACTGAGTTACCATTAATGATTTGTGGACAGATATATGATCGGACCAGTGCAGAGGATGCACTGAAGGATGCAGATATAGTATTAAGCGCGAAATCCCTTTTATTGAATCCTGACTGGGTGGAGGACGTTCGATCAGGAAAAAAGCTACCTCTCTATAACTCGGAGGAAGCTAACGTTGCATACACAGATGAGCCTTTGCCCTGATTGGGTTTTTAGCCCTTCAGGTTTAATTCGAGTATTGGCTTTTACGGGGTTCTGTGCCAAGATTCTGCGGCGGAACTGCAACAGGTCTATGTGACGGAATCTCATTGCTGAATTTGGGCAGCATCCCGATTTAACCTTTCGCTCTAATCGGAGTTAATCTTATCCCGCAACTGGCCTGAACATCTGAAAGTCACAACCTTTCTGGGTTCCAGCATCATGGAATCCCCGGTGGCTGGATTCCTTCCTTTACGTTCCTTCTTCTCCTTTACACAAAATTTCCCGAATCCGGAGATCAACACATCCTCACCGGATGCCAAAGTATTTTTGATAATCTCCAGAAAGGTTTCTATTACTTCCGAGGATTTTTTTTTGGGAAAACCGATCTGATTTTGGATGGATTCGACGATGTTCGCTTTTGTTAGTGTCATGTACAGGCGCTCCTTTGTGTTTAAAATATCCAGGATAAAACTGCGGTTCCAAAAATGATGGAAATAATACCAAACGGCCGATACGTTTGATCCGATACTGAATGAACATACCAATCAACAAGCCCGTCATACAGGTTTTTCGGAATAAAGAAACCATTTCATGTCCGGTATCCATTCTTGTGCGAGTTGAAGATTCATAGCGCGGAATCGATAAAAAGCAAATACACCTTCATACTCCCTATTTTAGTAGTATTTGTCAAGACTTGATTTTACACATTATTTTGTTTTTCTTATATATTCTTGGCCATCATTTTGGATTTTGAGATGTTGACGATATAGATCTTAGCCCGTTCCGAGCGATACCAAAACCCGCCAATATCTGGCAAAGTTCGTCAAAATATTGTCAAAATATTGCCGGTTACCTTGGGTGTGCAATTCGTTTTAAAATCGCCAACCAATTGAAATAGATTTAATTTTCTATTTTATGAGAGAATTTATCAACGTTTGTACGAATTTTGCATGGTATCACCCAAACAAATCGGAGGGTCAAATGGAAGAGAAAAATATAATTGAAAACAAATTCGATCTTGACATTGGTTACATCACAAAAAGTCCTTGCAGAGATTGCCCCTCGAATTACCGTCTTCCCGAGTGTTCGAGCTGCTGCGAAACGTTAACCCAGTTACAGGATCTTTTAGTCGGCGGCATTTCGTGTTCGAATTATGTATTAGATTTTGAAGAATATTTCGCGTAACGCAAGGATCCCTTGGGGACATTTGGTTTCGTTTTCAATTTTTTCCTAAGGGGTTTCCTCTTTGCTGCAACCCCGAAAGATCGGGATCTTCGACAAGCTGAAGGGAATTTTCGATTTCAAGGAATTCTGCTTTTTTAATGGAGGTTCCCCCAACTTTCTCATCTCCGTCTCCCCGCTAAAAGCCGGACCGGGTATTCCGGCGAATGCATACTATCAGATTTTATTGCGTTGAAAGAAAAATTTGTGTATTGGATTATTCAGGTAAGACCGCGAGAAAAAGAAGATTTCTGTTTCACGGCAAATGTTATACCGCTGAAACATTGAGACATGTTGTGCAAATTAAGAGGGATAAGAAAGACCTGCTTTGCATTGGGCACCGAGGTGCGATGGGTCATGCACCGGAAAACACCCTTGCATCAATCCGCAAGGCACTCGAGTTCGGCGTACCTTGCCTGGAAATTGATGTCTACTACGTTGACAGCCAGCTCATTGTTTTTCATGACAGCCGACTCGAACGTACCACCAACGGCACGGGATATTTGCTGGAGCAGAAGTTCACCGACTTAAGATCCCTGGATGCCGGCAATGGCGAAAAGATTCCGACCCTTAAAGAGGTATTTGAACTCATCCATTTAAAAGCCGGCGTCAATATCGAATTGAAAGGACCCGGCACCGCTCGACCGGTGGTAAAATTTATATCCGAGATGAGAAACGTGGGTTGGAATGATGATTTGATACTCATTTCGTCGTTTGATCATCGCAAGCTTGTCCAGGTGCGCCGTATAAATCCCCGGATTAAACTTGGCGCTATGATGGTCGGCCTCCCCGTGGATGATGCGGCATTTGCGGCATCCCTCGGCGCCTATTCGGTTCATCTCTCCCTTGAATTCATCGATCGAAAATTTGTAGATGACGCCCACTCCCGAGGTCTTCGGGTATTCGTGTTTACCGTCAATCATCCGGAGGATATAAAAAAAATGAGTGAACTCGGGGTTGACGGTGTCTTCACTAATTACCCGGAGAGGGTTCTAAAAAATAAAGAAGGGAGAAGTACCGTTGGATGGATATGACGCCTTTCGTTGGACAGTTCATCGAAACTGTTATACTTAGCATCAGGATGTGGCCGAGTATATGAAATATACAGAGATTGAAAATGAATCGTGAAGAAATGCTGGGCAGAATCCAGGATCGAACCGAACCGTGGGACATGCTGGTTATCGGCGGCGGGGCAACCGGCGTCGGTATTGCGGTGGACGCCGCTTCGCGAGGATACGACATTCTGCTCTTGGAGCAAAGCGATTTTGGAAAGGGGACATCCTCCCGCAGTACCAAGCTCATACACGGCGGTGTTCGCTATCTCCAGCAAGGAAACGTTGCCTTGGTCATGGAAGCGCTGAGGGAACGCGGAATCCTGCGGAATAACGCGCCCCATCTGGTGCATGACCTGGCTTTTGTTGTTCCCAACTATGACTGGTGGGAAGCGCCTTTCTACGGTATCGGCCTTAAGGTCTACGACTTGCTGGCCGGCCGCTACGGTTTCGGACCGTCAAAAATTCTCTCCAGAGACGAGGTATTGGAACAAATTCCCAATATCGAGCGGGATGGTTTGCGGGGTGGTATCGTATACTACGACGGCCAGTTTGATGACGCCCGGCTCCTGATAAATCTCGCCCGTACCGCATCGCATCAGGGCGCCGCTTTAGTGAACTATGCTCGTGTTACCGCGTTGACCAGGGACAGCAATGGGTTTTTAAACGGCGTTATTTTCGAAGATGTTGAGGCCGGTACCGAGCACGAGTTGAGAGCCAAGGTGGTCATTAACGCAACCGGTCCGTTTACGGATCGTATCCGACAGATGGATGATCCGGGTGCATTGCCGATGATATCCCCGAGCCAGGGAATACATTTGGTTTTCGACAAGTCCTTCCTGCCGGGTGAGTCCGCCATAATGGTGCCTCACACCAAAGACGGCCGTGTGATGTTTGCCATTCCTTATCTTGGCGCCACGCTTGTGGGTACCACCGACACTCCGATTTCTGAAGTCGAGCTCGAACCTCGTCCTACGGCCGATGAAATCGACTTTGTCTTGGAAACCGCGGGAACGTATCTGGAGAAAGACCCCTCACGAGAAGATATCCTCAGTGTTTTCACCGGGGTACGTCCTCTCATCAAAGCCGGCAACGAAACGAACACCGCAGAATTATCGCGTGAACACATCATTCATATCTCCGACTCAGGTCTGCTTACCATAGCGGGAGGAAAATGGACCACTTATCGGCTGATGGCGAAAATCTGCGTCAATTATGCGCTCGCTTTAGCCGGCCTCAAATCGAGACCCTGTGAAACCAAAACACTCAACATTCACGGTTATCACAAAACGTCGGAAAAGTTTGAGGAGTACGCATTTTACGGGTCCGATGCCAGTGCTATTCAAAACCTTATTCGATCGGATCCGCTGCTAAAAGAAAAGCTGCATCCGGCTCTGCGGGCTCGCGTTGGAGAAATCATTTGGGCGGTCCGATTTGAAGCGGCGCGCACCGTTGATGATTTCCTTGCCCGGCGGACCCGCAGTCTTCAGCTGAATGCCCGTGCGGCGCGAGAAATGGCTCCCAGGGTAGCATCGCTGATGGCCAAAGAATTGGGACGAGATGTAACATGGGAACGCGATCAATTAGAAACCTTTTACAAAATCAGCGAAAATTATCTGCCGGTTTAGTAAAAATCCCGGTACATTGAAGATCCCGCATTGCGTGGAGGACCAGGTTTTTTTAAGATCAAATAAAAAACGATAATTCACTTGCTTTTTGGATAGGGAAAATTTATTATTCAATATATTTAATCCCGTCTTTTACTGGCGATTGAGCTTCCTTTGACAAAAAAACAGAACAAAAAATCCAGCCGCTGTAAATGGTATTGCAATTCAACTTTTTTTACTGGCTGAAAAGGGCATTTCCTAAATTTATGATGGAGTGCTCTTCGCGCCATGATTACGAGATCGAATCTATACATTAACCTTTAAAATTTTCAGTAGTAAGACCTTTGAAAAATCTTTAATTTTGTTCAAAGAAGTCCGTCACCGATCTTCAGCAGACGGGTCCGCTATTGCACCATTACTGAGGTAAAAGGAGACGATTTTCAAAGGCCGCACAATAAAGGGGATCAAAATGAATATTTACGTAGGGAATCTATCGTATGAGGTAACCCAAGAGGATTTAACAACGGCGTTTGAGGCCTTTGGAGCGGTCGACAGCGTAAAAATTATCAAAGACAATTTCACCGGAAGATCAAAAGGATTCGGATTTGTCGAGATGCCGGTTGAAAATGAAGCTCAATCCGCAATCGAAGGGTTGGATGGGAAAGAACTGAAAGGACGAAGCCTTAAAGTCAATGCAGCCCGCCCTCGCTCTGAAGGCCGCCAAGGTGGCGAAAGATCCGGCGGATCAGGGCAAAGTAGACGCGGACGTGGCGGACCCGGACGCGGCGGACCCGGACGCGGCGGACCCGGACGCGGCGGATCAGGACGCAGTGGATCAAAAGGTGGCGGAGGAAAATCCTGGTGATGGACAACGCTTTTCGTTAACCTCAACAGGACATTTGACGTTTTTTTTATAGAAAGCTCTGAAAACGAAGAAAAGCTATTGAGATGGCTCAATGCATGCGAAATGATTGGGAAGCGCTTCTCCAAACAGAATTTTAACAAAAGCGTTCTTATATGAAATCAGATGCTTATCCTTTCTCATCACCACCATTATATGGTCTGGTTTGAACAAATGATCCATTGGTAAAAACGATGACGAACAATACAAATCTACCAATGGAGGGGAACCATGAAAAATTCTTTACAACCCGGTCTAACCTTTTCATTTAAATTCAAGGTTCCGGAAAACAAGACCGTACCGCATCTCTACCCTGAATCTCCCGAGTTTCAAGCCATGCCGAAAGTGTTGGCCACCGGGTTTATGGTGGGACTGTTTGAATGGACATGTATCCAGGCCGTTAATCCCCATATAGACTGGCCGCGTGAGCAAACCGTCGGTATCGATTTAAAATTAAATCATATTGCCGCTACACCGCCTGGTTTAACCGTTACGGTAAATGTAAAATTGGAAGAAGTGGAAGGCCGGAAGCTTGTTTTTTCAATCGTTGCCGATGACGGCATTGACAAGATATCTGAAGGAACCCACGACAGGTTTATCATCGATGCTGCTAAATTCAATGCAAAGATGGCGGCCAAGATCAACGCAAAATGATTTACCTATGTTGATCGGTTCAGGGCTCAATGATTATGGGGGTTCCGACGTCCACTGACATCCAGATTTCATCCATCTCGGCGTTGGTTACCGCAATACATCCATCCGTCCAGTCGACGTACCGATGGATGCCCTCAAAATTTTTAACGCCATTTTTTTGACCATGTATCATGATATCCCCGCCGGGAGCAGTGCCCATTTCCTCGGCTCTCTTGATGTCCTGATCGTTGGGATAGGATATGTGTATGGATTTGTAAAAATCGCTGTCGAAGTTTTTATAGTCCAGTGTGTATTTTCCTTCCGGCGTCCGTTTATCCCCTTCTTTTATTTTGGGTCCTTTTGAATTTGGACCAAATGCGACACGATATATCCTGAACGGCTTTTCGTTTTTCATGAGGTACAATCGTTTCTCATGCTTTTTCACCAAGACGCAATCCGCCTTGTGCAGATCCATGGCAATGGCCAGGCAGGGCAGAAGTATTATCAGCAGAACGGTCCTTTTTATCATTGGTTATAATTTCTTTCCGATTTCAAATGCCTTTCCGATAAATTCACCGATACCGTGATATTTTTGAACTTCAGGGCTAAAGACAATGGGCCGAATTTTCTCGATATCCGGTTTGCCTGCATCCGTCAGCATCTCTTCTTCAACTTTAACATCCATAATCTCACCAATGAAATGGGTATGTAGGCCGATTTCATAATGATGAATCACCCTGCATTCCAAAACCATTGGAAACTCTTTTACATACGGTGCGTCGACATGATCTGATTTGACGGGTGTAAGACCGGACTTCTTGAACTTATCCGTGTTTTTGCCGGATGCCATGCCGAAATAATCGGTTTCCTTCACATAGTTTTCCGACGGTACATTGAGGGTATACGCCTTCCTCTCCATTATATTCCCGTAGGTGTATGTGGCTTTTCGAAGCGATATGGTTACGCAGGGGGGCTTGGAGCAGCAAATTCCGCCCCAGGCAATGGTCATAATGTTGGGGTTTCCCGCCGAGTCATAGGAACCCACACACCATACCGGTGCGGGGAAAATCAGCGTTGTTGCACCAAATGATTTCTTCATGGGGTTCTCCTTTGATGTTGTTTTGCTTCGGGAGGATTTGAAACAGTCTTAAAAGCCTGCCTGAAATAAACATAATATATCATGTAAACAGAACAAAGATCAAGTCCGAGAAACAAAGATGGCGTGCGATCCATATCAATTTCTTGGCTTTTGCTTTGAAGGGGACGGATGGAGGGATAAAAGGCATTTTTTTCGTGACCAGGTTTTTCTTAAGGTCAATTGGCAATCACTTTTCAATGGGTTTTATCCCAAGTTCGTGCGAAAGCATGAAAAAGCTGCCGCTACCGGTACAGGCTAAGGGATTCTTCGAGCTTTTTTTCAATCTTTTTCAGTTTTTTCTTCAGCTCATCCACCTCGACTTTTAAATCCTTATTTAAGGGATTAGACCCAAAGGCAGACTCGGTTTCCAGTAGTTCTTTTTGGGTCTCGAGGTAGGCCATTTCCAGGCGGCGAATATCATCCTTGATAATTTTATATTCCGGCCAGTCATCGGTTTCATCATAAAAATACATCGACATGGCGACCTCCTGTCTTCTTGCGGTTCTCTTCCAATACGGTTAACGTCATCAAAATCGAACGTTGGACGATGATTCGAAAAGTTTTTCAATAATCTTAACATATTGTAACTGTTTAGCTTTTTGAAACAAATCTGTGTTTAGGAAGCTTCGCGATTCATTTTCAAAAGACTTAACTCTTACAACATATGGAGTCGCACTGCGATGTCAAGGGGCCCTTTTTCAAAAACATCGCGCAAAAAAAAACTGACCTCCGTCCAACAGGAGGGCGGAGGTCAGCTTATAAGATGACGGGGAATTATTTGTCGCCGAAGATTTTCTGCGGCTTCTTCGTGTCTCCCGTGGCATTGGGAAAATCTTTTGCAACGTAAGCCTTCTTGCCGGTCTCGATCAGGTGGTTGGCCTCTTCCATAAAGTTGGCAAAGCGCAACTTGCACTCATAGAACCCATGCCACCAAGCATAGTCCGGGGCCATCATCATGACGCCCATACGGGCACGGCGGCCTTCGTGGTGCCACAGTTCATAGAACTCCACTTCCAGACGCTCGTCGAAGTATTTGGTTTTGTCCAGCAATTCTTTTTCATAAAGCTCGTCCAGTTTTGCCTTGGCCGGCTTGAAATAGACCTCGTTGTAGTCTTCCACTACCTTGTCGAATCCGTCATAAAAGTCGTTGATCCAGGAATCACCGTGGCAGGCGCGGCAAATATTCTTCATCTTTTCCCGCTCCACCTTCCAGTCGGTTCCCGATGGAAAGGGTTTGAAATCCTGGGGTCGGACCGTCAGCGGAGCCTGGGTCTCCCAGGAGAGCCGCTCGGTTACGTCATGAGTTCCCATGACCTTTCCGGAACCGGACATGTGGCAGGCCGCACAGGTCGGGGCACGGTAGTCCGTGCCCGGCGTCCAGGTGCCTGCTGCTGCATCAAAATTGTATTCGTTTTTATAGGCATGGTAAATGGTTCCATGCTTGGACTCCTCATAAATTTCGATCTGAGGATGATCAGGTCCCAAGTGACACTGGTCGCAGGCTTCGGGCATCCTCGCTTCGGCCACAGAAAACCGGTGGCGGGTATGACATGAGGTGCAAGACCCCTTGCTCCCGTCGACATTCAACCTGCCGACACCGACATTGGGCCAGGTGGCAGGGTCAACGATGCCGTTTTTATCAATGGCAATCACCGTTCCGTGGCAGTTGAAGCAACCGGTCTTTCTCTCGTTGTCCGAGTTCATGCCGTTGTTCAGCCAGGGATCCAGTTTCCACATGATCTCGATGGTATTGGCATGCTTGCTCCTGCTGAACTGGGTTACTTCATCGGGATGGCATCGGGAGCAGTCTTTCGGTGTGACGATGGCGGCAATAGGCACCTTGTACTTCTGTTCTCCGTATGGAAGATCCTTTCGGCTATAATACTTATCGTGTCCTTTGGCCACATCGGTATCGCCGGGCTGCGCCAGGTGACAGTCCAGGCATGTGATGTTGGCATTGGCGTGGCGGCTGCGGGCCCAGTCGTCAAACAGCCCGGGGTTCGCGGCCTTGTGACATTCGATGCACGCCACCGCCTCAGGCGGAATGCTGCGTTCGATCCGGTACTCTTTCACCTTGGGGAAGTTCGGCTGTGCGTTGACCGACGGAACCGCACCGGCCAGCGATAGACCGATTGTCAGCAATCCGACAGCGATGCATAAAAATTTTTGCCTCATGGTCTTTCTCCTTTCGTTTAAAAAGAGATGAAACAGTCTATTCATACCGGTTGATTACAGTTTTCGAAGGCCCTTGGCCTGATAGGGAACTCGCCGATATTGCTTGTATATGACCGACGGACTCTCATTGTGAACCAGATCGTAGTGACAGTCCACGCATTTTTTTTCGTAGCCCGGACGCGCATAAATCACCGACCGGTGTGCGAGCATGGCACCTCGCTTACCCGGCATGGCCAGCAGATTTCTATGGCACTTCTGGCACTGGGCGTTGTCAAAGGAGGCGTAGGCAGCCTCCCGGTTTTTATCACGATCGTATTCTTTGATTAAGAAATGCTTAACGACGTCCTTGGCACCGTGATAGGTCTTGGCAAAGAAGAAGTCGAATGTCTTGTGTGGAGCCGGCAGGTGGCAGTCCATGCAGTCGGCCACGAACCCCTGGGAATTGTTGACATGAGTGGAAGATTGCCAGGCAGCCACTGCGGGTTTGATCTCATGGCACATGGCACAAAAATCCGGCGTAGAGGTTCGCACCATGGTATAGTAGGTCATGCTGAACAGCGGAAAAGAGACAAGAATGCCGACACCGACAAGGATCGCTCCAATCAGATATTTCTTCATGGTTTTTCCCCTATCATTTGGTGGGTTCGCTTATATATTAAAATAGAGATGATAAAAAAGTGAATGTCAACAAAATTTTTTCAACATTTATTCACATAATCCGAATAAACCCATACCTCACAAAAGTTTGGGATGCCGCAAGTCTTTGCAATAACGGGATCTTCGTTTCACCCAAAAAGGCGTCCGTGGGTGACGCTGCAGTAGATTATCTTGCCCGAATTGTATTGACACACCCGGATTGTTTCTCTATATTTTTAGACTTGAAATCTTCTATTTTAATAACAATACAATCCGTGGTTATTAAAAAATTGGTATATTAAAAATGAAAGCCTATCAACTTACAATACCGGCGGAAAACAAACCCGGCGTCCTGGCTCGAGTCACGTCGATCCTTGCGCGGAAAAAGATCAATATTCGATCTGCCACGATATCTTCTTTTGGCGATTCGGGGTTCATCAACCTTGTTGTAGACAACCCGAAACAGGGCCACAAAGTGCTTAAAAATGAAGGCATCGCTGTGGAACTCAAGGAAATTATCGCGGTGCTGATCGAGGATCGACCGGGTGGACTCGATAAACTTTTACAGATCCTTCTCGCCGAAAACATCAATATTGAAAACGGCTATGGATTTGTAATCGAAAGCCGGAAAAATGCCGTCTTTATCCTAAATGTTAATGACCTGGCACGAGCCAGGGATCTTATAGAAACTTCGGGCTTTAAAACGCTTTCCCCTCAGCAGCTCTCCGAGATTGAACCATTTCATTACGTGGGATATTGAACCTGAATTTCGCAGGAATCAAATTGAACAACAGATCGGAAATCGGGATTTTAACATCAATATTATTGCCCAGACCCTCATTGTTCAATCCGTTGAAGGATAAAGGCTGTTCGGTTGGGGAGGTATAGACTGAGCAGACTACGTTTGCTCGGTGTTGAAGTATCATCCAGCGTCAGATGATATTGGCCCGGAATCAGCCGGGAATGACCGCCGTATTCAGGAGCATCGCTGTTGAAAATCATCTGATATTTTCCGGGTGGAGCTTCAAAACAATAGTCGACATACGAACGGGACGAATGAAAATTAAATACGAATATAAGCCCTGCCCGTTCAAAAATCATCACCTTGTCCCCCGAATGCTCATAGCGCAGGTGCGGCCCTGAAGACTCGAGGAGTTTGAAACGTTTAGCCAATAAAATCATGTCCCTGTCAAAATCGGCAAGAAAACGATATCTAAGGGTGCCTTCGTCCACCAGGTGCCACTGGCGTCGTGCATATTTAAAAGACCAGTTATTCCCTTCCCTGGGGAAATCAATCCATTCAGGATGACCGAATTCATTGCCCATAAAGTTGAGATATCCGTTGCCGGCCGTGGAAAGGGTGACCAGCCGGATGAGTTTGTGAAGCGCCATTCCCCGGTCTACCTTAATGTTCTCGAAGTCCGAACGCATCGAGTCATACATGTCTGAACCGATCAACCGGAAAATGAGCGTTTTATCGCCAACCAGAGCCTGGTCGTGAGATTCGGCATAACTGATTGTTTTTTCATCCCATCTCCGGTTGGTCAACTCATACCACAGATGTCCCATATGCCATTCTTCATCCGGAACATCCTTGACAAGCCGTATCCAGTTGTCCGAGATCCCCATGGCAAAACGATAATCAAATCCGATGCCGCCGGAGGAAAGGGGGACGGCAAGCCCTGGCATCCCGCTGATATCCTCGGCGATGGTGACCGCATCGGGTCGAATGTCATGGATGACCTTGTTGGCAAGGGCCAGATATGTGAGGGCATCCTCATCCACACTGTTGTTAAAATAGTCATCATACGAAGTGAATGCCTTAGACAATCCGTGATCAAGATAAAGCATACTGGTCACGCCGTCAAAGCGAAAGCCGTCAATGCGGTATTCATCCAGCCAGAAACGGCAGTTGGAAAGCAGAAAATGGAGTACCTGATACTTGCCGTAGTCAAAGCATCTGGAATCCCAGGCTACATGCATACCCCGTTGCCCTTCATGAAAATACTGATACCGCGTGCCGTCGAATCGGCTCAACCCCTCCACCTCATTGGATACACCATGAGAATGAATCAGATCCATAATCACGCGAAGACCCGAATCATGGGCCGTGTCGACAAGCTCTTTGAACGCCTCGGGAGGTCCGAACCTTGAAGATGCGGCAAAAAAATTTGAAACCTGGTACCCGAAAGATCCGTAATAGGGATGCTCCTGAATTGCCATGAGCTGAAGGGTATTATAGCCGGCAGCAACAATACGGGGCAGCGTATGCCGGGTAAATGCTCGAAAAGAACCGATCTTTTCTTCTTCTTGGGCCATTCCGACATGGGCTTCATAAATCAAAAGCGAATCACCGGAAGACCGAAAATCCCTGCATTTCCACGTATACGGTTCTAAGGGGAGCCAAACCTGGGCATTGAAAATCAGCGTATCGGGGTCTTGAACCACCCGCCGGGCATAGGCCGGAATCCGGTCTCCTTGACCGCCGGGCCAGTGAACCCGAAGCCGAAACAAATCCTCATGTTTCAGTGTATGCGAAGGCAGACGGATTTCCCACACGCCTTCCCTATTGATGCGTTCCAGGGCAAACCGTCGTCCTTCCTGCCAGTCCGTCATATCTCCGATCAAAAATACGGCATCGGCATTGGGTGCCCACTCCCGGAAGATCCATTCATTGCCGCGATAATGAAGACCGAAATATTCGTGACCTGAAGCAAAGTCCGCCAAACTGATGTTATCGCAGGTGAGCATCTTTTCCGTTTCAGTAATTCTGGCGAACCTTCGCCGGAGGTCTCTTTCATAAGACTTGAGATAGGGATCAATTTCCAGAAGGTATTTTATGGGGTCACTGGCCATAGATTCGTCGGTTGAAATTCTTCATGGGAACCGTAAGTTAAATCAGCGGACGCTTCAGCATTTTTTCGTAAAGATCAATGTATTGTCGGGCGGTTACGTCATGATTGAAGGTGGCGACGCTTTCCGTCATAATACGCTCGGTCTGTCGCGCTTTGGTTTCTGCCGGGAGTCGATAAAATTTCATGGCTTCTTGAATCGCCCAGAACAGGCCGCCGCTGTCATAGGTTTTAAAGACAAAGCCGTTACCGATATCATTTTTCACATCCATCTGAACAACCGTATCGTGAAGGCCCCCCGTATCATGCACCACCGGCAATGCGCCGTAGATGGCGCCGATCATCTGCGGCAACCCGCAGGGCTCAAAAAGGGAAGGCATCAGCACAAAATCGGAAGCCCCGTAAGCCAGATGTTCCAACCACTCGTTAAAATCGCATATGGCCACCCGATCATGTATCCCATGAAAATTAACAATATCTTTAAAGTGGTTTTGATACTCACCGTTGGCAACAAAGATAAACTGAAGATGCTCTTTCCAGTACTTGGAGATGACCTTAAAGAGGATCTCCGCAAGTAATTGACACCCTTTTTGTCTGTTGTCCAACCGGGACGGCCAGAAAAAGATCGGCGCCTCGTCGTCCTGGATCAGACCGAATTCTTTCTGCAGATAGCGTTTGTTTTCCTTCTTTCCTTCCGGATGATCCTTGGCGTCGTACCTGCGGTAAAGGTCCTGATCTTTTGCGGGATCAAAGCCGGGATCCGGCGCATTGAGGATACCCGCTGCGCATCCGGCATTCCACTTGTTGGTGAGTTCCTCCCGTAACGGCGGTTCCACAAAATCGTGTCGACCCTCTATGATCTCCATAAGGAAAGTCGGGCTGACCGTATTGACAAAATGTGCCGCAAAGACTCCGCTGACCAGAAAATCCACCGGATTTACTTCTCGGGTATTCTCGTATTCGTCGGCATAATTTACATAATACAGGTGCTCCCAGAAGTAAGCTGCGTCAACACCGCGATCCTCGATCGAGGAAAGACGCGTTCTTACGGTATGGATATTGTGGATCGTAAAGAGACACGGGATGCCCCCCTCTCTGGACAGTGCCGGAATCAGGCCGGTCATCCAGTCGTTGCAGTGGATTAAATCCGGCTGCACACGCGGAATGATATTATTGATGACTTCCCGTTGAAACGCCAGAGAAAGCTTGGTGTTTTCGTTTCCATAATCGGAATAGACCCGGTTTAGATAAAAAAATGCACGATCTTCGGCCAAATGTACCCGATCATCCGGCATAATGCGGAAGATGGTACTCAACTCCTTTTTAAGAAAGGGGGCAAGACGGTCTCTGAATATGGCGCGGTAATCGGGAATCGCCACATGAACATCGGCACCGTGATCAAACAGGGCCTTGATCAAAGCCGCGGACACATCGGCCAAACCGCCGGCCTTGGCCGTTAGGTAGCTGGCCATACTTTTCATGCGGTCAGGCAGATAGGTGACCTCAGGGGTAACGATGAGTATACGGGGATTTGCCATTTTACTATCCCTATCGTGTTACTTTTAAGGGGTCATGGAGTTTTAATCCCGGCATCACGCCCAGGTAATAAGCCCGGGCGCAAACCGGATCCTGTCGTCCCCTTTGGGAACAGCCCTGGCCGTAAATCCGAAACGGCCGGAAGCATTACAGGTTATATTGCAGGCATAAAGGTACACACCATTCCCGCGGACTTCTTTAACGTCCATTTTTTCGTGATGACTTTCGGATATGATATCCACTGTTTTCATCGGCCCGTAATAGAGTTCGATATCGACCTCATCAGGACGAAGTTCCCCAAGGTTCACCTCGGTTGTTACGGTAAATTTTTCTCCCACACGAAACGGACCTTCGGTTTCCCGAGCAGGGGGTTCAATCTTTATATTCCGCCACAAGGTCCCGAGTCGTTTGAATTGTGTTGAAAGCGATATCGCTTTTTGGGCATTATCCGAAGTTAAATCATCCAGCCGTTTTGCAGCAGGTACGTAATAGAGCGTTTCATATTTAGTTACCATGTTATGGGTGCAAAAATGCTCCATCGCCATACTCATCGACTCTTTCACCATCTTTAACCATCGGACTGGAATATCCCCGTTTTTCCTCTCATAAAAACAGGGAACGACCTCATACTCCAGAACATTATAAAGCGCTAGACTTTCAACCGAATCCTGGTATTCGGGATCTGCGTATTCTTCACCGTTCCCGATGCGCCACCCTCTTCCTTCTTCATATCCTTCACACCACCATCCATCGAGAATACTCACATTGAGGACACCGTTTGCAGCCGCTTTCATTCCGGAAGTACCGCACGCTTCAAAGGGACGTCTGGGAGTGTTCAGCCAAACATCCGAACCCTGAACCAGGTGCCGGGCAATGTTGATGTCATAATCTTCCAGAAAAGCAAATCGTTGGCGCACCTTTGTTCTGCGTGCAAACTCAATAATGCGTTTGATCAACTCCTTTCCCTCATTGTCTCTGGGATGGGCTTTTCCTGCAAAAATAAACTGAACCGGTCGGTCTTTTGATGTAATCATGGCCTCAAGACGGTCCGGATCTCTGAGCAAGAGATAGGCCCGCTTATAGGTTGCAAACCTGCGGGCAAAAACGACGGTCAATACATCCTGTTCCAGCACCGATTCAGCATCTTTCATCATATCCTTGGGTGCATTGCGGCGACTGTATTGTTTTATCATCAATGCTCTGCACAAGCGGATAAGACGGCTCCGACTCATTTCACGGGCACGCCACAGCTCTTCATCATAAATTTCGTTTATTCGTCTGGTCGTTTCCACATTCGCCATATGCAAATACCACTCAGGTCCCAGATATCTTTCAAACAGCATGGCATTCTCAATGGAAATCCAGGATGGAATATGTATCCCGTTGGTAATATGGGTGATAGGAACTTCATCTTCCGGAGTCCCTTCCCAGACATGAGACCACATACGACGGGCTACCTTTCCGTGCAACTCACTCACGCCGTTACAGTAATTCGCCATTCGCAAACCCAGAACAAACATGGAAAGGGGTGCATTCGGGCCGGATTTTACCGCCTGTCCCCACGACAGTATTTCTTCTACGGGCACACCCAGCCGGCCCGTAAAAGGATCAAGATACGGCTTTACCATATCGACGGGAAATTCATCATGACCGGCGGCTACGGGAGTATGGGTGGTAAAGACCGTCGTACGGGTAACAATCTCCTCGGCTGTTTTAAGATCGACATTAAATCTCGAAATCGTTTGCACAAGTCGTTCCAGTGTGGCGAAAGAACAATGCCCTTCATTCATGTGGCAAACATTGGGATAAATTCCCATGGATTCGAGGCAGCGCATCCCGCCGATACCCAGGAGAACTTCCTGGGCCAGCCGAATCTTCTGATCTCCGGCATACAGGCGTGATGTGATTTCCCGAATTTGTGGAGGGTTTTCGGGCAAATTGGTATCGAGCAGGTAGAGCGGAATGCGCCCAACTGATATTTTCCATGCAGCGGCTCGAATTTCGCCGGTAGGACCCTGTACAGATACGAACACATTTTTCCCCGAGCGGTCCTTTGCCCGTTTCAACGGCAGATGATAGATATCGGTTTCAGGATACTCCTCCTGCTGCCATCCTGCCGGATCTAAGAACTGATGAAAATAACCCTTTCGATAGAGTATCCCCACCCCGACCAGCGGAAGTGCAAGATCGGAAGCCGCCTTCAGATGATCACCCGCAAGTACACCAAGACCACCGGCAAATATAGGTACACTCTCATGAATCCCGTATTCCATGGAAAAATATGCGATGGTCCCATCTTTTCCGTAGGGCGATTCGCTACGATCCAAAGGGGTTAAAACCTCGGCGGTAAAACTCTCTTTCACACGCCGTTGATGCGCCAGAAAGCTTTTGTCGTTCGACAGTTTTTCCAGTTTTCTTTGGGAAATCAACGTTGAAAAAACAATCGGGTTCCTCCCGGATTCCTCCCAGAGTCTGGGGTTTATTCGACGAAACAGCTCAATGGCATCCAGATGCCAGCACCACCATAGGTTGCGTGCCAAGACCTGCAAAAAAGAGAGTTCTTCCGGTATGGAGGGAAATACCTGAAATGTCTGTATGTGACTCATATGTGTCTATCCTTGTTGCTGAAGATTTATTGTTGTTCACCGAGTTGACCCCATTAAAACAGGCTCTGCAATCCACCGGGCACGCGCAGAGATTGCGGAAAAGAGCCGTTTCCGGATGGAAACCAAGTAATATTCAAATATTTACACAAAGATGAACAAATAGTCAATTCAAAGATTCAAGCAGCCTCCATACCCGAACGATCTCGCTGGCACCCCAGGCCTGGGCATCGCAGCCCCGATGTTTGTGCGGAAAATCCCCGTCCAGGATCTCCGGGACATGACCGATACATCCTTCGGTGACAAGTTGGGCACTGCTTGCCAACAAGTCAAGTGCGGCATTTTTGCTTTTTTTGCCGTAAGCCTTTACCCAGGCTTCGCAATAACTGGGGAACATCCACGTCCAGGCTGTACCGTTATGATACGCCGGCTTCCGCTTTGTATCTTCATCCCCTGAATATTGTCCTTGATAGGGATGGTGTGGATCGATCAAGAATTTCCCGTGATGCTCGATGACGAGCGGGCGCCGAACAGGACGGTCGGCGAGACTCCGTATAGCGCCTGGAATCAGAAGTTCCTCACACGCTGCGACGATCTTACGGCAAACACCCGGGTCGGACACGGCCCCTAGTGTAACGGCAAGCAGCTGGTTCGGCCGCAATGCATCATCAGGCTCCGCCTGCCGGGCCGGCATTCCCGGACCGGCATGGAGACAGTCTGCCAGATACATCTCATCCTTAAGAAGATGAAATTCAAGAATCGACGAACGAACCCGCAAGGCCGCTTTTTTCCATCTGGCGGAATATTTAGAATGATCGATTGCGGCCAAAAAAGAAAGCGCACGATACCATAGCGCCTGTATCTCGATGGGGTAACCCTCACGAGGCGTTCCGGCCGGATAATTGGTGTCCATCCAGGTGAAATGGGCCGGACTGAAAATTAGGCCCGATTCAGGATCCATCCGGATACCGTTGGGTGTTCCGGCCATGTAGGCATCACCGATGGAAAAGAGAATCCGGCGTATGGTCCGGCTGCCGTATTCCACATCAAGGAACTCGGTATTCCCCTCAAACTTTATAAGGTCATTACAGGCATTAATAAACCAAAGCGGCGCATCCGAGGTGTCCCGGTTTCCGGCATTTTCTCCCTGAATCATATTGGGAATGGTTCCGCGGTTTTCATACTGGCCAAAAAGTTTCAGTATGGTCCGGGCCTCTTCGGTTTTTCCCAGAGAGATCAACCCCCGAACAAAGATCAGGGCGTCCCGCCCCCAGTCCAAGAACCAGGGATATCCGGCAATGACCGTATGCAACGCACCTCGATCCGCAATATAATGATCCATGGCTTCTTCCAGAACGTCCGTCACTTTCAAAGGTTCGGCCGCATCCGGGTTAAACGACTCGATGCGGCTGAAAGACGGCAGCAGAGTTCCCTGGCCGTCCGTATCCTTTCCGGCGGAAATTCGTGCATTCAGCGTTACAGGTTGATCGCCGGTCAAAAAGGTATGAAAATACCCTGGACTGAAAAGATCCGAATCCGGATCAAGACCGCGCTCGGCCTCTTTGGATCTAAAAACCATGTAATGCCATTCGGGTTCCCACACAAAAGCACCGGCAGATATCCTCACCTCCAAATGATGCACCGGATCCGGTGAAAAATTGAAGCCGTCCGGCTCATAATTTACAGCCTTCGGCCAAGTTTGCTCGGGCCCCCGGTAGGCTTTGGTCGTATCATGAAAATTTCGATTTTCAATATCAGGCCTGAGGATGAGACGAACCGGTTCATCGTCAGGGAGCTGTCCGTTTCGGCCACCGGCCGGTTCACGGTTGAATATCATACGCAAACAATTTTCCCCGGGCATCATCTCCGCATAAATGGATAAAAAAATATGTTGTCCCTGACCGGTGGGTACCTGAAATCGCCAGGTTCCGGTTGAACCCGAATCGGAACAAAAAGAAACAAAACAATCATCACAAATCTCCTGGGAATAGTCCTGAAACACCAACCAGGCCCGACACCGGGTGAACATGATCCATCGATCCACCGGAAACTCAGGATCCATATTTGCCGCCAGAAAGGCATCGTACCGGCTGGAAAGCGCGCTCCAGGAAACAAGTGCCCTGAGCATACCGCCCCGTCCGTTGGTACCGAGCTTCAGAAGAGAACGGTCCGTAAGATCCGTCCGGTCAAAGACCTGTTTTACGGTTGCATCTTCCCCTTTGGGAAGAAAAAGGAGCGGGCCATCGACATGTTTGGTTTCTCCTGGTGTGTAAATCGATATTTTCAGGGTACAAAAATGGCGAACCCCGGGAACCCCGGAAAAAGGTATCGGTGAAAAGAGGGAAAAAAACGATCCGTCCAAACACGGACAACTCTCCTCCTGGGAAAGGCATCGGTCTTTATCCATAATCCGGGCGCGAAAAGAAGTATCCGAACGAACCAAGAGGAAATGGTCCGGCGGCACCATGACCGCCCGTTTGCTGTCTCTGGGCCATTGCCAGGTGATGACCCTCGATTCATGGCTGAAAGGGTTAAGATCGCGACAATATTCCACCGGATTTTCCGCAAGCTTTCGTGCCATCTCATCCGGATCCGAGATATCCATATCTTGAACATCCTTGTAAAATCGAAACACGTCCAGGGCTTTGGCGCGAAGCTGTTGTCTTTTAATCCGCTCCGGGTAAAGTGCAATTTGAGATTCTGCTTTGAGGAGAAGATCCATATCGTCGGGATCGTCGGTCAGGCAAAGGATTCGACCGGGATCCAGGGGACAGGAATACTGGCCATGAGATTCGGTAACCGACACCTTCTCTCCGGAGATAAGGTCCATAAAATACACGCCCGCCATGCCTGACCCGCGAGGATCCCATGCCCCTGTCGTTTCTTTGTCATTATCAAGGTTTGCCACGATAAGGAGCTTTTTTCTCGTGGGGAGATGATGTCGCAGAAGTGCCAGATAATTCCCCTCACCCTTTTGGACCATTGTCAGCTCGGTTTGATCATGAAAGGCCGGATGTATCTTGAGGAGGGTGTTCAACCGGCGGATGTGCTTCACCTGATTGGGTTTTGCACCCCAGTTCAATGAGGGAGCTCCATGGACATTGATCTTTTCGGAGGCATACCATTCCACACCGTTGGCAAAGCCGAAACCGCCCTGGGAGCTGCAAAGGGCGCACAGGGCGGTTCGCATCCGGGAATAAGCCGTGGACCGTGCAGCCAGGCGCGGGTTGTCGTGGGTCTCGGCAAAATGGACGGCAATCCCGTCAGACGCGGACATCTCGCCGGCTCCCGGCAGATAGGCTTCGATCTGACCGCGGTCATAATTCTGAAACAGCTCCGAATAGGCCCAGTTGAAATTGGCCCTGTTCAGGATATCACGGGCCACTGAAATTTTTCCGCCCAGCCCTTCCAAAAGAAAAATGGTGTCCGGGTACTGGTCTCTGACCCTGGCCACGATATACCGCCATGCAGAAACCGGTATCATATACCCCGCATCGCAGCGAAATCCATCCACCCCCCGTCGGCACCAGGTAATAAATACATTTGCCATGTATTGCCACAGATCTTTCCGGGTGTAATCGAGTCGAGTAAGATCCTCCCATACAATCCCCCAGGCGCCCGGAACTTCGATTTTACCGTCAGGGTCCCGGACCAGCCACTGAGGGTGGGTTTCATGGAGACCGGCTGCCCAGCCGGTATGATTTATGGCGATATCAATAAAAATCATTGCGTTACGCTCGTGGATCGCATCCACCAGCTCAATGAATTGCTCTAGGGGCGTGGCCCGTGGATCGAATTCGGCCAAAGCAGAATCAACGGCCGTAAAACTGAGCGAGGCATACGGGCTTCCAAAACGTCCCATCCGGGCGTAAGTGGTCGGCGTAGGATGGACCGGAAGCAACTGAATAACCCTGCACCCCAACTCACCGATGATGAAATCCAGTTCCGCAATTAGATCCCGAAAGGTTCCTGAAGGTGGGATAACTGTGTATCCCTTCTTATCCAGATCCCGGATAAAATCTTCATTCGTATTCTGAAAAAAATCACCGCTCTTGTTTGGGCCAAACTGCCGGACAAACGCATTGTAAATGATGTTTGAACAACAGGTGCCTGCCGGGTCTACGTTAATGGCGACATTCGGCCCGTCCGGCCATACCGGTCGCGTTTCCCCTTTGCGCAAAAAGAAACACTTTGCCTCAAAATGTCCCACTTCGCTAAGGGAAACCGTAATTTTAAAGCTTTGATCGTCAATACGCTTCATCGGGAGATCAAACCAGTCCCTGCCAAGAGGCGGCTGGTTTTCGTCAACCTCCCTGATCATCTCTCTTCTTGCCACCTTTGCATGTCCGATGTTCGTACGAAGCCATGCACTCCCTTCCTGAGGGCGGGAAAGAGAAAGGATGAACGACCGGGTATCGCCCCGAAACATCAGAATATGGGTTCCGGGTGCGGGATTCTGAGTGACCATACTTGACTTTTCCATGGAAATTCAATTTCTTATAGGCAATTACACGTTCGAAACAAAAACAATATAGGTCAATGAAAATTGAGTGTCAAAGAAAAAGGTGTGCTTTGCAGATAATTGAGAGGGCTGGGGTTTTTATTGGTTAACTCGCTCCATGGATTTGGGGGCCCGTTGAAGCCGGCAAAAAGTGAATCGGAGCACTAAGTGCTCTAATTCATAAATACGATGACGTATTTTTATCTGGACACTGGTCCATATAAGCCGAAGTCCAAAAGTTTGAAGTTTGAAGTGAGCTAAAGCCCGCCCTGGTGCGTATCGCTCATAAATTGATCTAACCTGTGCCCCATTACAAACGAAACTTTTTTGAGTTCAACGTATGGGTGATCGGTCTGGGCCAGGGTTGAGGAATGCGCTTTCAGCGCAACCACTTATAATTAAAATTGGTAGAATACATTAACTTTAGGCACTTTAGTTCAATTTAGGCACTTTTAACTTTTGGGTACATAGAATAAAAATAGCCAAGCTCTAAATACGTAACCGTATTTACAAAAACACAAACCAAGGTAGGGTCGTATAATTGAACAATGAGCAATATGTTGGAATTATCGATGATGGAACATAAATATCTATGGTTAAAAGCCTTTAAACCCCGTGCCGCTGTTTTGGCGCTGATGCTGGTGATATGGGTTGCTTTTCCTGATTTGGGCTGGAGCGGGTCAAAAATGCAAAACAGAGGTGCCCGCTTTC
>JAWOIY010000090.1:0-12027 GCA_046484425.1 Desulfobacterales bacterium
GATGGTTTCGTAAAAAGTCAATATTGCTCGCTCCGTGACCATTTGGGGGCGCTTCCATCGGTTCCGCTAAATTTCAAGAACTCGGCGCAAGCGCCTCAAACAGCTTGAAATTTTTAACGCTTCACCGCTTGAAACGCTGATTCCCCAAATGCTCAAATGTCGCTCACAAAAGACTTTTTACAAGTTTGTCAAATTTGGAGGTTTGGATAATTGTTTGAAAATATATCAAAAATAAACATTATTCGTGTCGGCGAGTGTATTACATATTCCAGCCTCAAAGAGATTGGGGAAAATCGACCATCATCGAAAAAATCGTTCAAAAAGGAGAACGGTTTATCCAACAAATAAAAAGCCGATCGGACGTTCTGTTGATATCGGTTACGATTCACAATCGAGCCGAATTGGTGACGTTATACTTAACCAAAAAATTGGGACAAACTTGAGTAATTATATCAAAGAGAGATAGAGAAAAATATATTCGCCATCATTAATATTGACGGCAATATCCGCACCCCTTGATTCTGCAAATATCATCCATACCGGCTTGTCCCAGGAACCGCACTCAAGCTTCGGGAAGTATTTTCCGGTTTTTCCACTATACCATGACAACAGCATTGGATCCGGGGCAACTTCCTTTGCCTTTTCTTTGGCAATATCCTTTGCGCTTACAAAATCAAGATCTTCGTCATCAACCTGGACGTTGATTTGATTCCCCCAAAAATATTTTAGTTCCTCAGGTGTCATAGCGTAGCAAACGTTGTCCCAACCAAATTTTTTTGAATAATACCTTCCAAAACGAAATCAGGCAAGATTATTTTTGACGATAATTTTTTTCATCCTTAAAAGCCTTGCGATTTCATCTGTTTGCCGTATCACATGTTCAGTTTTGCGCGTATTGGCGAGGCGCATCAAAAACTTCCCGGCCTCTAAGGGTTGTTCTTTTTTACTTTCAAGATTGAGTCGGTACCAGTAAGGCAAATCATTTTGGTAAATGGAAACCAGATCTGAAGAAAGGCGACGTACGGATACCTGAAGGCCTTGTATTTGTGTGCTTTTTCCATTCTGCAACTTTTCGTCGAACAGCAAGTCTAGCAAAGCCCTGATGTCGGATGCGAGATGGCCCTTGACGCTTAAATACCTACGGATGGGTATTATCCAAAAACGGGCGATAATATACCCCAAAAGTCCGGCCATAAAACTGATAAAAGCGGCTACATAAACAGGCTCCATCAAGTTCTCCTGCTGCTAGTGATCCTAACTTGAAACGTGCATACAGCGTTGCTTAAGTAAAGTATTCTGGCCCATCGAAGATCCCGCAATGCGGGACAGGCATGGCGCATCGAAGATCCCGCTATGATGCCCCCACTGATGACATGATTTATTGATAAAACGAGGTTCAGATCTCCAAAACCAGACCTGCGGGACAATGGTCTGATCCAAAAATATCATTGTCAATAAACGCCGCTTTTACCCACCCTTTATTGATAATATCTTTGGTAACGAAAAAATAATCGATACGCCAGCCGATGTTGCGATCTCTCGCTTTGAATCGATATGTCCACCATGAATATTTTACGGTATCCGGATGAAAATATCTGAAGGTATCCACATAGCCGTTCTCAACGATCCTGTCGAGCCAATCACGCTCGATCCGTAAAAATCCGGAAGTGTTTTCATTGGCTTTCGGATTTTTCAAATCGATTTCATTATGGGCTGTGTTATAATCTCCGGATATAATAAGGCTTCGGCCCTGCTTTTTATACGCATCGGTATATTCAAAAAATTTTTCATAAAAATCGAGCTTGTATTGCAGGCGTTCCTCGTTCATTTGACCGTTGGGAAAGTAAACATTAAAAAAGATAAAATCTTCAAAGTCCATCTCGATGACTCGCCCTTCATTGTCGAATTCCGGTGCGTCGATACTGTAATTAATTCTCCCGGGTTTTATCCGGGTATAGGTACAGACACCACTGTACCCCTTTTTTACAGCGGCATGGGACCAAAATGCTTCATATCCTTCGATATTCTTCATTTCATCCGTGAGTTGCGATTCCTGGATCTTTGTTTCCTGAATGGCACATATATCGGCATCCATCTGTTTGAAGGATTTAATAAAATCCTTTTTAAGGGCTGCCCGAAGGCCATTTACATTCCATGAAATAAGCTTAACTGTTTTTGTCTTCGGCATAATAGACTCTCCTACATCCGTGTCTTTTTACATAATCTCCGGATCTTTTCGGCAATACCATCATATAATCACGGCAAATGAATCGTTTTTCAGGAGAACCTTTCAATAGATCCGGATCGCTTCACAAAGGCATCCAGGAAGGAATAAAGTTTAATAATGCTATCAATGTCGACGTGCTCTTCCAGTGTGTGCCGGCTTCGGTCACCGTCAGCACCCCAGATAATTCCTTTGATCCCTGACTGCGAAAGAAAACGCGCGTCGTTGGCGCCGTCTTCAAATCCAATCCGGGTATTTTTTGAAATATCCAGCAGCAATTTCAGGTGTTCCGATTTTCCGCTAGGAAACAGGGGCTCAACGCTCTCCACAACGATTTCGCTGTGCAACTCGCTTTGCATTTTGCTGAACATGCGCTCAACATCGTCAGTTTCCGTATATCGAATCTCCAGATGGGCCTCCGCACATTCCGGAACCCCTTGGTGCGGTTTTTCCGTATGAATATCCACGCAGGTTACGGCCCTGTGCCAGTGATCGGGCGCCGATTTTACAAAGTAAGTCCGCCACTTGATAACATCATCCATCAATTTTTCAATGGCGTTTTCCTCAAGCCACGGCTTGTCCCCGAAATTCGCCTTTACACGGGATAGGAGCTTGACCTTGGCAACACCTTTTTCTTTAACAACAATTTTATCAATACTCCCCCCGTCAAGCACGATACAAAAGTCAGTCTGAACTTCGCCAAGTGTATTTTTAGCTCCGTTGAAGCCGCCGATCTCTTCATCACTGGTAATCAAAATCCCAAATGGAAAATCTTTTTGACTTTTGCCTTGCTTTTGAAGTTTTTCCATATTCTTTTTTAGCAAAACCATTGAGAGTGCAACCGCATATTTGTCATCCAGGCATCCGCGTCCATACAGCTTCCGATCTTTTATCACCGGTCGAAACAATTTGTCCGGTGCATCAACAACATCAATGTGGCTCATCAAAAGCACAGGCGCATAACTCCTTTTGGGAAGAACCATTATCGAGGGTGAATTACCGAAATCAAGACGTCTGTAAACGACGCCACAGGCATCTAAATAATTCTCGATATATTCAGCACATCTCCTGATCTCGTCAGGCTTCGAGTGCATGGTTTTGAATTGAACCAGTTCTTCCGTAAGATCGATAATCTCTTGCATAATGATACTTTTTGGTGAAATTTCCGAACATTTCTAATCCATCTGGTTATATTTGTCATAAAGCATATTCTGAAAGGTGAACGCATTTTTTGGTGCATGGCCATCAAAATCATTGTTAAAGAAAACAAATATTTTTCTGGCGCCGTTCTCTTTCATTTTTTCGATGAGATTCAATATCTCCTCAAGTTCTTGATTCGAGTAGTCATGAGCATACCATTTCATCGAAGTAATGTTTTTTTCTTCCGGAGAATTCATTTTTCTTTAATATTTTATTCGGATAGTCCTATTCCAATCCATTGTATAGACGATTTAGGATGCTTTCGTGACCTTAAAATCACAGACCAGCGGTGTATGGTCGGAAAACTTGACTTGTGGAATTTGAAAACGGGTGACTTGAATTTCCGGGCTATGAAAAATAAAATCGAGCTGTCTTCGTGGGGCCCGGCTGGGGTGGGAGGGTTCTCCGTTGGTGTTGGCATTATGCAGTTCTGTAGCGGCGAGGAATAATTGCAGTTCCCGATCACCCCACAAAACATTAAAATCTCCGGCAACAATTACCGGCTTTTTTTTGTTTTTGATCATGTTATGAAGATCCTGCAGCTGGTACTGTCGATGCCGAAACTTGATCGACAGATGTACCAGAAAAATCGAAACGTTTTCCAACTCGAGTTCGATAACGAGACGCTTTACACCCTCACGAAAATAATGAAAGTCTTGAGAAACAATCTCTCGGTTGGTTAAAATCGCATTCCCCTGCTTGTTCAACACCGGTATTTTCCGGGCCACTGAATCCATGGAATATTTTGTCTGATAGACAGGAAAGTGTTTCAATTCCTGAGCTATAGCTTCCGCCTGGTTACTTTTTTCCGAGCGGAATGATCCGGTATCCACCTCGATCAGTCCTATGATATCCGGATTCAGCGGTTTGATGAAATCCACTATTTTTTTAAAATTGCCGTTGGTGTGCTTTAAATAGCCACAGTATGGTACAGGAAAATGAAATGTTTTTCCGATCCCTGCTCCATATCGGATATTATACAAGAGAAGTCGCATTCTTTCCTTTTTCGATGCCCGTGATGGTTGAATCACAGGGTTTATTATAATGCTTCGAGTGTCCCAATAATAAGACGACAGCGGACAAAGTCAATATTTAATTTCAAATCCGTTTTCAGGTTCATAATGCCGTTTTCAGGGTAACACATTAAATACGAAGCATATCTAACTCAGGGTCGGGGTGTTTTTCCAAACAACCGCTACATGGATAATCTTTTTTTAAACCGCATGAACTCGCGGCAAGGGATCGTAAAGAAAAAACAGGAAACTATCTTTGAAATATCAATAGGTTGTCTGCATTATTTTAAAATTCTTTTAAAGATACGATTTCGGTTTGAGCCTGTTTTTTCTAACAATCCCTAAGCCACTCAGACAGCATCCGATTTAAAAAAAGATCATCCATTCCGCTATATTCAAGAATTTAGGAGAAAAATTCCCCAACCAATGAGATAATTATTATTATATTAACATGATCATTGATCTAAATTGAACCTTTACTTTAATTTATTTTCGTTTCGATCAGGCCCATGCGCTTCAGGTCTTTCAGAAGGTCCGACATCCCGAGTCGCTCAAGAGTTTCAGCTTTTTGCATACCTGACTCAGGATCCCAGCCCCGAAGTTCATAAAATTCCCTCCGCATTTCTTCAAAAACACTTCGATCCAATGTTTTACCTTTTCGACTGATCACTTCTTCCCCCAATCCGGGAACAATCACGTCGGGATTCATAAAAACCGTTTCAACCGGGTCCGTAAAATTGAATCCCGCCGGCACATCATCCGTTTTGGGGCGCCGTCCTTCCCTTAAAAGAACTCCCCGTTGCAGATTAAATATACGTTCACCGTATTGGTTTAGACCGGCCTCATCCGTTTCGATGCCGGTCACCGCGGAAAATATCCGACTTTCCAAACTCGGATCTCCCACGTGATCCTGGGTGTTCCAAGAAACCATTATGGGCCAACTGGAATCGCAAAGCAGCAGACTGTCCTTCACATAGGTTCGATCCATTATGTTGACCGCCGCTCTGGCCTTTCCTTCATGGGTCATCAGATCCCATGCCTTCTCGTGTCCCCAGAATCTTGTCGCCGCAGCACGAAAGACCTCCGACGTTACCGGTGAGGATCCGGGATGGGCCTGATTCATGGCCCACAATCCGGTTAACCAGCTTATTTCGTGAAGCATGGCGATTGGCTGTCTGGGTTCCAGGGCATACAACAACCCATTCATCAGATATTCTCGTGCCGAATACGTGGCACCGTCTCCGACACCGGATACCTCGTTGGCAAAATGGGATTTGGCTTCACGACCAAGCTTTTCGCCGGCTCGAAGCAGTCCTTGGGCAAGAATTTCGCCAAATCCTTGTCTGTGTGCGATCATATTGGCGAGGTCTTTAAAAAACTCATGGGTGCCCAGTTTTGAAATATTAAGACCGGTCTCCTTGTCGGTCAGGTATCCTGCCTGATAACAGGTTTCCAACCAATGGATGATATTGGACATTTCCATTGTACAAATCGACAGATCGTTGCAGATTCCTGTGGCATCCACAGCGGTCTCCGTTGATTCTCCCGGCCTTCTGAAAACCCATGGGAGATATACAAACATGGATTGACATTTACGTACCACATCCTTGCCGGATGCCGTCCGAAAAGAACTTCTGTATTTACAATCGAGCCCGCATTGATAACAAGACGACTTGCCGGTTCGACGGACCTGTTCTTCGGGATAAGGGACCTGGAGCGGGTCACGCTTATTCAAATGGATGGACAATTTGTTGAGTTCTTTTAATTTCTCAGGATTTGCCACCAAAGGATTCCCCGTACCCAGCACCGCGATGGCCTTCAGATTTTTCGATCCTATTACCGCACCGAACCCACCGGTAGCACTCCCTTCGTTATCCGTCATCAGATTGGCACTCCGGCACATATTTTCACCGGCCACACCGGTGCATACGAATCGCACATTTTTGCCGTGGGTTTCTTTCAAGATTTCCCGGACGCTATATACACCCTTCCCCCATATGGAAGACGCATCTAAAATTTCGGCTTTACCGTCATGGATCCAGATATAAACCGGCTTTTCAGATCGTCCGAATACCACAATACCATCGTAACCGGCTCTTTTTAAGTATGGTGCGAAAAATCCGCCAAGATTCCCGTAACAGAACCCTTCCGGCATCAGCATTGGAGACTTTCCAACGACCTCAAACCGGGAAGCCCCTTGAACCCCGGTGGCACCCAAAGGGCCGGTCATGAGAATCAGGCGATTTTCCGGATCAAAAGCACCCACGTCAGGGCCGACTTCCTCCCAATAAATTCGGGTGGCAATTCCGCGCCCACCAAGAAAACGTTCAGCATAGTCCATGGTATCCAGTTCGGAGATTCGTAATTCAGAAAGGTCTATTTTAAGTATTTTCCCGCACCATCCATACGTGTTCGTCGTCATTTTTAACTCCCGATCGTTACAGATGTTGGTATTTTGAACCTTGTTTTAATTCTACACCGGATGGAGACATACCGCAAGTCCTGGATGATCTGAGTGGTTCAAAAAAAAGGTAGCATGAATCGGAAAAACAAGGTACGAGGATGAAGCAAATCTCCTTAAACAAGGCTCAACGCTGCAGGATGCGATCAATCTTTTTTCATGGCATGATATCGTATGAGCCCTTCCTGGGTCACGGAAGCAATGAGTCTCCCTTCTTTGGTGTATATTTTTCCGTTGTTCAACCCCTTGGCCTTGTAAGCGTTGGGGCTTTTCATAACGTACAAAAGCCATTCATCCATCCGGAAATCCCGATGGAACCACAAGGCGTGATCCAGGCTGGCAACCTGCATTTCACGCTCCCAGTAACTGTGCCCATGAGGATAAAGAGATGTGGCTACTAGACCGAAATCAGATGCGTAGGCCAGCATATACTGGTGCACCCTGAAATCATCCGGCATTTTGTCGATAGCCCTAAACCATGTGTAACTCACCGGTTCCCTTTTTTCAGGATGAAAAGGGCTGATAGGATTTACCGGTCTGAATTCTATCGGTTTTTTACACAAGATTTTATCTCGAATGGATTCCGGTATCTTGTCCGCCACAGCCATGGCAAGTTCGAGTTCGGAATCAATTCCTTCAGGTCCTATAACTTCCGGTGCATCATCTTGATGATCAAACCCGGGCTCGTCAATTTGAAACGAAGCGGACATATTAAATATTGCGCGGCCTTTTTGAATGGCAACGACACGGCGTGTGGTGAAACTTTTCCCATCGCGGATACAGTCGACTTCATAAACGATGGGTTTGTCCGCATCACCCATTCTGAGAAAATATGCATGCAGGCTGTGGGCTTTGCGGTCCGATTGAACGGTTTGATATGCTGCGGATAGCGCCTGTCCCAGCACTTGCCCGCCGAATACGCTCCCAAACCCCAAATCTTGACTTTGGCCTCGAAAAATATTCTCTTCAATTTTTTCTAACTTAAGAAGCCGCAATAATTCTTCTAAAATATTATCATCCATACAGGCATTCATTTTTCTCCTTTTTGTAAATTATATGGCTCCGGGGAAATTACCAGACGTACTTACCCAAAAGCGCTTTTATCTTTTCGGAAAGACTGAGTGTGAAGGGGACCAAAACTTCCTCACTTTTGGCAATATCCGCTTCGACCTGATCGCGCAATTTCTTGATGAAAGCATCATCGGATTTTCCGTGGACGAACATCGTGACCTCCCTGCTAGTCAACATACTCCGCGGAGTCAAATTGGCAGAACCCACAGCGGCAATCACACCATCCGTCAATAACACTTTGGCATGCATCATTTGAGGAAAGAGAAACACCCTGGGCGCTGTTTTGTGCTCTGATTGAAGCAGTTTGTTGATTGTAACCATATTTGCATAATGGTGTGTGTCAGGCTTCTTCGGCAATATGATGTCCACATTTATCCCTTTTTCGGCGACCTGCTTCACTGTCTCGATGATTTTATCGTCAGAAAAGTAGGCGTGCTCGATGATGACACTCTTTTTAGCATTTTTGATCACTTCTATGAGGGCTGTGCGAATCTCGGTGGCGTTTCGGTCGTTTAAAGCAATCACAAAAGGTGCGGGAGATGGCCACGGATAACTTTTAAACACCTTACTTTCAAAAGCTGCCGTCCATTGCGGGCTCCGAATACATGCCATAAAGTCATGCCATTGCGTGTGGTATTCATCGGCGATATTCATTCCACCGAAAATGACTTCCCGATGATCAACGATAAAAAATTTACTGTGATCAGTATCCGCAAAAACATCGACCGTCACATCGATGTTTTTGTAGTTTTTCAGACCAGACCTCGTAAATACCGGGCTGGGCCTTCCCTTCACCATATCAAACAGTTCAAAAAACGTTCCCAGCGGATCTTTGCTGATGGTAACTTTCACGCCGCGGTCCGCCGCAGCTTTCAGTTTCACCGCAACTTTCCGTCCAGTGATATCATCCTTCCATATAAACGTCTGGACATGGATAGATAATCGGGCCGCATCGATGACCTGAAAAATTTCATCAAATGCTTCCTTTCCATCCACCAAAAGCTTGAGCACCCCAGTGTCTTTTGCCGGTTCGATAAAAAACCCCTTCGGCAACACGGTATCCGGCTCCACACCGAGCCCCAAAGGGTTGAAGACAAACTGCACGGTGGCATATACGGCAACTATCAGCAGAGAACACAATATCATTTTTATTAAACGGTGTTTTTCCACGGAATCGATAAAACCACCTTCTAAGGTAATTCATCAACCCATGAGCCGCCGCTAAGCCATTTTTTATGCATTTCCAGTAAGTCACCACTTCCTTGCAGCATGTTCATAAAATTTTGTACCCAGTTGATCATCAGCGTATCTTCGGCCATCGCGATTCCCAACGGTTCGAAGGTAAGGGGCGATTTCCCTGCAAACAGCCCCTTGTCCTGGTATCGATACGCTGTCAGCGCACAAAAGGGGAAATCAGCGACAACAATATCGACCTTACCTTTGAAAAGAAGGTCGATGGCTTCATCGTAAGAGCCGGTGAGTATCAATTTTGCCTTGGAAATTAATTCCTCGACAAATTTCTGACTGGTTGAATCCTTTAGAGTCGCAATCGTAACCTCCGGAGTGTCCAATCCTTTTGCCTCTTTCAAGGCAGCATATTTTTCAGCCACGGCTAAAATTCCCTTTCCGGAAACATAGTACGGGCCTACAAATGCCACTTTTTGATTGCGCTTCGGAGTTATGGTCATACCCGATAAAACCATGTCGATTTTTCCCGCATCAAGGGCCGGAAGAAGCTTGTCAAACGGCATCGTAACAAATTTCACTTTAACCCCCATCGCCTGGGCCATTGCCCTCGAAATATCAGCATCCAGTCCGATGATATCGCCCTTCTTGGTTGTGGCAATCATCGGCGGCTGTGTGCCGCTCGTACCAATCACCAACTCCCCTTTCTTTACAATGCGATCCAAGACAGGACCTGCTGAAGCGGTCACTGCAAAAATCAGCGCCAATACAGTCATTACAGCAACAAGAACAAATGTTTTTTTCATCGGACTTCTCCTGTTTAGATGTTTTTCATGTTTGCAATCTCGATAATTACAATCAAGGATCATCTTTAAAATAAATGGTGATCTCTAAAAGATGCAGGATTCAAACCAAATGAAATTCCTAAAAATTTATAGATAGTTGAGGGAAAGCGGAATGGATCATCTTTTTTTAAAAGCGTGTACTGTCTGAGTGGTTTAGGGAACGTTGGAAAGAACAGATGCATACCGAAATATTTCAACAGAAAGAAAATGTCCGTTTAAATTCGAATTCATTGTTATTATATTTAACCCTGTTCTTTCTTTACGATCCTTTATCCACGAGTTTACACGCTTTTAAAAAAAGCATTATCCATGGAGCGATTTTATAAAGGAAACATTCCGATCCTCTCAACAAATCGGGAGAAAAACCTAAATTTGTTATACTTTTTACACCTTAAAACCGCTACACAACAAGCCCCAAATAAAAGTAAAAATGCGATGGTTGATATCGATCCAGCCTTCAAAAAAACCCAGGCTAGTCCCAAAAAAGGTATCAGTCCCAAGCGTACCAAGGCTCTCAGGTTATCATGTTTTTTGATGAAATCGGCAATAGCAGGTGAATGGGTATAATAAATACGAACTAATTTTTTGCCTGTCTTACTGGAAAGCAGAAACCGGTCACGGAATTGACTTAACAACTTAATGTGCGGCACCATTGGCGAACCATAGGCCGCAGTGGCGATAAAGCATCCGCTGCCGTCAGAGTCACTGCCCAAACTGTTTACCGTTACATCCGCCGGGTCAAGGCCATCATAATCATTGTCGTCGGAGGATGCAGGATCCAATATTATAGTGAACCTCTGGGTGCTGCCGGCCATGCTGGTAACGATAACTGTCTGATTTTTATTCCAATCAAGACTGGTAAAAGTCAGGCTCGATTTGTCAATCGTTCCTTTGGTGGTGTCGGAGCTGCGCACGGGGATGGTGACATCCGATAAAGGCAAGGGCTCACTGGAAAGTCTTACGGTAAAGGAAGCGGTTCCCCCGCCGTCCACGGTGGATATGCCGGTCGGCCGAACCTCAAAGCCGACTATCCTGAATTTCGTCATAAAAATGTCCGATAATCCGGCGGATGTTCGGCTGCTCTCGATTTTATCGGGATCGAAATTCACGCCGGTGCCTGAAAAATTCCCGGTAACAAAAACGTTCACACTGGAATCTACTGCAACGGATTGGCCAAAATCCTGGTCTGTTCCGCCCATGGTCCTTGTCCAACCATAACTGCCGTCCGCATTTATCCGTGTTAAAAAAATATCCGACAGTCCGGCAGCTGTAAAGTTGTCCGTGCCTGTTCCGGGATCGAAATCCACTGTCTGCTGAAACGATCCCGTGATGTATACGTTTCCGATGATGTCAACCGCAACGGACTGACCGTAATCATCCTCTGTTCCGCCAATGGTCTTTGTCCCACCATAACTGCCGTCCGCTTTTATCTTCGTTATAAATATATCCGAACGTACGGCGGTGCGGCTGTCCCCGATTCCATCCGGATCGAAATCCACCGTCTGCTGAAACGATCCCGCGATGTAAACGTTTCCGTCGTTGTCAACCGCAACGGACTGACCGTAATCATCCTCTGTTCCGCCAATGGTCTTTGTCCCGCCGTAACTGCCGTCCGCGTTTATCTTCGTTATAAATATATCCGAACGTACGGCGGTGCGGCTGTCCCCGATTCCATCCGGATCGAAATCCACCGTCTGTTGAAACGATCCTGCGATGTAAACGTTCCCGTCGCTGTCAACCGCAACGGACTGACCGTAATCATCCTCTGTTCCACCAATGGTCTTTGTCCCGCCGTAACTGCCGTCCGCATTTATCCGTGTTAAAAAAATATCCGAACGTACGGCGGTTCGGCTGTCCCCGATTCCATCCGGATCGAAATCCACCGTCTGCTGAAACGATCCCGTGATGTATACGTTTCCGATGATGTCAACCGCAACGGACTGACCGTAATCATCCTCTGTTCCGCCAATGGTCTTTGTCCCGCCGTAACTGCCGTCCGCATTTATCCGTGTTAAAAAAATATCCGAA
>JAWOIY010000129.1:0-3417 GCA_046484425.1 Desulfobacterales bacterium
TTCTCTTTATCCATTTCTTATATTCCTTTTTCAAAATAAAGGGTTTCTCGACACTACGATGGATGCGCAATCACCTGCTCCTCATCTATGACTGCCGCGGCATATTCCAGCGCTGCCTGGACCATTTCATGAGTTAGTTCAGGGTAGGCGTCCAGAATTTGATCCATAGTGTATCCACCGGCTATCATTCCAAGGATGTTCTTCACCATGATTCGAGTGCCCTTAATTACCGGTTTCCCCGAGCAAATTTTCGAATCAACAATTATAACGCCGTTCATATTTTCACCTTTTTTACAGCGAGTAGTTATTTAAGCCCCTACTCTTTTTTTTTAGTACTTTTTAAGATAAATATCATGGGTTAGCTTTTGTTCCAGGCTTTCTTTCTTATATCACTGAGGGTAATCTTTCTATTCTCCCAAAGCCCGAAAAGATCCGAAACACTCCCTTTGTCCTCTTTGCCGGACTTTCCGGCCTTTTCATCCACACTCTCCTCAATCTCTACAAAAGGCAATTGTTTTAATAAATTTAATAAAATATTCGCTTTTTCGGTGTCTTTTATTTTAATACACAATCGGGTCATTTGCTTTCTCCTTTTTTATTAAAATCAGGCTAAAACAAAATTATCGTATTGAAATAGAAATGACAACTGATAATTTCCTTGGGAGTCAAAAATGGGAATTGGTGTCAAACCCCGGTTAAATCCTTCTTCGAAGGGCCGGCGCTTCGCGGTTGGAGGCCTGAGATCAGAGGTCAGATGACAGAAGTCAGAAGACAGATGACAGAGAGCAGAGAGCACCCCGGTTGGAGGCTATAGGTTGGAGGTTGGAGGAGCGCTCCGCTTTAGATTGGAGGCAGAGGCTTCGCCGGTGGAGGTTTGAGGAGCGCTTCGCTTAAAATATTCATAATGTATGTTTATACCATACAGTTGTATGTTTTAACCATACATTTTTTCACGATAATTGAGGTTAGGGTGTCAGGGTTATGGATCAAGGATCAAGGATTATGGGGCAACGGTATCGCGGCACATCTCATAATTTGATGAATTCATCCTGTGTTATTCGAATCTGCTTTATGATCTTCTTTAATAAAGGTATGCCAATATCTTTACCGCCATGCGGGTTGGGAATAAAGATTTTATGTTTTTCTTTTAGCATGTATTGATGTTTAGTCGCTATGAAAGGACCTTCAAAGCCCAATGCTTTAAGCTTTGATATTAATTCTTTTCTTGAGATGGGATTTATTTTTGGCAATTTTACTAAGCAACTTTGCGAAAATTTTTAAATTCCGGTAGTGGATGTCCTTCCTGTAATGATACAAATACATACTCTTCAATTATTTCAGCAAGCTCAGAGCGTACATCTTCGATACTGTCGGCCTGTGCATAAACGCCAGGCAACTCATCCACGCCGGCACACCAAGAATTAGTCGCCGAGTCATATTCATAATCTGCCTTTTTTAACATTTTGTTAATGTATTTAATCAAATAGAGGTCCATATTTATTTCCTTTCCCCTGAATATAGGCTTTGATAAAAACTGTCATTATTTAATAACTTACCCTATACTCATGCGTTTGTCAATTCGGGAAATAAAGGTGTAATTGGTGTCAAATTCCGGTTAAATACGTCATGGTGTTACGGGACGTTGGTGCAGAACGTGCATAACTAAGAGGTTCAAGGTTCAGGATTTATAATATGTTGTTGTAATTTTTTCTTGATGATTTGACGGATATTATCAGCTGATCGATATGCTTTTTCCGCTTCTTCTCTTGAAAAACTGACAGGCCAATGAACAGGATACCTCGTCTCAATATAAAATGTTGACAGATACTCGCAATCGTCTTCAATTTGAGATAACGAAGGGTCTTTTGATTTGCATTGTTTTAGCAATAAATGAAGATCGTGAATCTTACGAAAATCGAGCCCCTTGGCGATAATGAACGCTTTTAGGTATTTTTCTGCAGATTGATTAAAGTGAAAGCAGATTTGTGCAAAAAATTGTTTTTCTTCTTCGAAATTTATTCGCGCAAACTCGAAGTCTTGATCAGCTTTGTACATCCATTCTTTAATAATATCAGGGTCAACCATAAAGGATCTTGCCTTCTTTGATGACTATTTTAAGAAAAGGATCTCCCATCTCTATTCTTTTTCTAAATTCATCAGGTCGATAAATAAGAAAATCTACAGCAATATCACGTTCTATGAGCCTGCTGAGTTCTCTGATCCTTTCCGCACCATAATAAGGTGTATCTTGTTTTATAATCAAAAAATCGGCATCGCTATCAGAATGCAAGTTCCCAACAGCCGCACTTCCAAAGAGGATAATTTTGTCCGGATTATACTTTTTGATAATCTGATCGGTTATGCTTTCAATTTCTTTTTCGATATCTACTTTCATATTTTGTCTTTTTTTATTTATGATCGTCCCGGTGAGAACTTAGCAAAACGCCCCTTTTTGCCCAATTTCTGCGTACCCGATAATTCGATTACCAACCTTGCCGTTCAAATAAGGGGATTTTCAATTCGAACCCCGCGGATGATCTGGCCGTGGTTCAGATCTTCGGTCCACAGGATTTCACAATGGGCGCTTTCAGCTGCCACGATGATAAGCGCATCCCAAAAGGAAAGGCGATTGATGATGGAACAATCGACTGCCTCTCGAATGAGCATGGGGGTGATCACCACAGTTTCAAACCGTTCCAGAGTCCTGAGGATATCCTTGACAATCAGAGGATCCGCCCCGAGTTTTCCTGTCGATGCCACATAGAACTCCTGCAGGACTTGTGTCGAAATCACCCCGTTTCTCTCCAGCGCGAGGCCCTTCAGGAGCTCACGGCACTTGTTCTTTTTGTGAGAATCCGACTGATCCAGGCTGTAAACGATCATGTTGGTGTCGAGAAACACCTTAGACATCGTAGAGGTCCCCACGTTTCCATGTCTTACCCTCTGAGCGGACACCAGCCCGATCCATCAGTGAAAAGCATTCCTCGATCCACTGGATGGAATCGCGCTTCACTGTCTGTTCAAGCATGTTGCGGATCAGGGCATTCACAGATGTGTGATGTTTCTCGGCATATTGCCGCCCGGATTTCAAAAGATCTTCCTCAATCGATATGGTTACATTAGGCATAAGGCACCTCCAAGATATGACACATTATAAGTGTCCACTTATTATGTGTCAACAGAAAAAAATGGGGACGCCTATGATTTCATGCGGAAATTGGTGTCACACCCCGGTTAAATCCGCCTGCGGCTGACCGTAAACGGTATTGAACAGGGTAAACCTTGATTTGTGAATTAAGCTTGGTTGATTTTGAGTCTCTCACAGAGATCACAGAGATCGCAGAGCTTAAATGTCAGAAATCACCCCGGTTGATCGTCCGTCTTCTGTCGGCTGTCTTCTGTCTTCTGTCGTCCGTC
>JAWOIY010000158.1:0-43882 GCA_046484425.1 Desulfobacterales bacterium
CGATGTACTAAGTGCTTGAATAGAAATAGTCTTTTGAAGGGTTGATGCGCGATGCCTCAAATAAGGCTTCAATCCAATTAAGGTGAAGGTTTAAAACCGAAATCAATTCTATGTTCTCTTGATCATCATCTAAAAGGCACCTCCCAATCGTAAAAAAGGCAAATCCAGTGAAATGAATTTGCCCTTTATAGTATCCGAAAACACAATAGCATATTCAAAGGTCGGATAATATCAGAGTTGAAGTGTTAAATTGAAATATTAGAAAATAATCCAAAGCAGATCGTTTATGTACAGGAAGATAAGTCCACAAATCAAAAGCGCGATAATTGCTCCCAATTCTTCTTTTATTTTGTAACCGATAAAGACAATAGCTACTACGGACAACAAAATAAAAACCATCGGTAAAATGTAATCAAATGAGAATTCAGGTTGTGCTCCTATTCTCAAAAGTCTTGTATATTCCAAAAACATAATAATGCTCCGCAATTAATGTTTCAGGTGGCGGGACTTGCGGGACGACCCTTAAATTATAAGTTTCTGCCCTATACCTTTGATTTGTTTGTTATTTATAATACCGGGCACTGTGTTCATTCTGCTTTTTTAGTAAAATTTTTTGTTCTTTATTTAACCGGAGCCTAAAAACTTAAAGACCCCACTTCTATATGAGAAATGGGGTCTTTGTATCCATCGCATATCCTCTCATTGTTTTAGCGATTAAAAGAAATTTTAAAAATCTATCGCCAATTTACACCCATGAACTTATTTGTCAAGGATGATAACAGAGGTCGGAGACCAGAGGTCGGAGATCGGAGGTCACCAATAGAAACATTGTACCTTTCAGACACCTTCTCTGCAAGTGTTTCTATATCTATTCGCCGTACGGAGATATTTAAATAACAACAACCGCGCCTCATTCACATTGACATGTTCTGATTGTTGCATTAGTTTTAAAAATCTCTAATCGAAGGAAATCGGGTATGCTCCATACACGCATCGGTTTTCTTTTCGTTGGATTAGGGTCAGAGATCTTTTTCACGGTTGCTATGCTTGTAACGTAAAGTATTAGCACAAAATCTTATTTCCATGGTAGTATTGATCAAAATTGTGTCAAGTTGGAAACTCACAAGATGTTATCGGTATTTTTTCAATAGCTCTAAAATAGGACATTTTTCTACAGAAACTAAAAAGTTGACGATGAGAAAGGGTGAAACCGTCCCGTGGAAAACGGCCATGCGTTGGCTGGTAGCAGAATAAAGTCGCTCCTCTGCCTCACGCCTCTCCCCAGTTAATCCTGAACACTACTGCTCCTGAATCCAAGGTTTCATTTTTGAGCAGAGTGCCGGCCAAACAGCAGGGCAAGTGCTCCATACGGTAATTTCAAGGAACATTGATCAGTGTTGCTCCGTGAAGCATAATGTCCAAATGGCGCTATATAAAAAGAACGTTGGATATAATCAAAATCTAATCACTCCGATTAGGTGTATTCAGGAGGGCATCATGAAAAAAATAATCATGACGCTTTTGAGCGTCTTTTCAGTACTGGTGTTTGTATCGGGTGCGGCTTTTGCCGGTGGCAAGGGCGAACATCATGGCATGGGAAAAAGCGAATCGATGATGGAGGGGCGATCAGGCGCTGTTTTTCATCAAGCCCAGCGCCTCAGTCAGCTTATTGGCGCCGAGGTAATCAATAACCAAGGTGAAAATCTGGGACACATCAGTGATCTGATTTTAGGCGAAGATGGACGGCTCAGCTACCTGGTCCTTGTCAAAAGTGGCATGCTGTGGATCGGCAGCGAAATGGTTGCCATTCCCATATCCGCTTTAGCGCCCAAGGTAGCCGATGACCGTAAATATGTCATTAATTTAGACAAACAGACTCTTGAGGGAGCACCCACATTTACCGCCGGCAACTATCCCGACTTTTCGAACAAACAATGGCAGGGAGAAGTTAGGGGATATTTCGGAAGCAAGTGGACAGGGCTTTCCCGCGAGGACCTGGCACCCGAAGCGTTGGAAGATTAAGGTAGTCCGGAGACAATTCGTTTAAAATTTTTAAGGGACATCCATTTCTTGAAAAGATCAACAGGATGATCGGGACTTCTTATAAATTCAGCAGGTCCTGTTCATCCTGTCCGATTTCTTACCTAGCAATATAAGATGTCCCCATAGTCCCTACAGATGAATATATCGAACCAGTTCCAGATAAACATCCTCCTGACAAACGATGGACTTATACCGGTTTTGAAAATGAAAGGCGTGCGATCATGGTATACAGTCATGAAGAGCTTCTCGGCCACACCAGGCTTCCTATCTCCATTTCAGAAATCATACTTTTTATTATCATTATCTATCTTCTTGTAGCCGGCGTTGGAAAGTGGCGGTTGTGCCTGGGATCTTTGCTTCTGGTTTTCTGGCTTGTCCTCGTAAGCGGCAGGTTTTGGCCGGCACCTAAATTTGAAATTCCCAAATCTCCGCTGTCAGTCAAAACCATGGCCCGGGATGATCCAACCCATGCCAATTTTGTCTGGAATCCTGAATACCGCGTGGGTTTCTGGTGGCACTTGTTCCCGGTTAAAAAATATTTTTTGATTTATAACCGGATCCTCAATGAAAAGGTTTTAACACCAGCCGATTTCATACAATCCAGCCCCCTTTGCGACCAGGATTTGACATTGGTTCACAGCCGCGGCTATATGGTGCGTCTTTATCTTTTGGCACTAACCCCGATGGGTTTAATCAATGGTGAAAATCCGATCAGCTGGAATATTTTTAAAAAATTAAAGGTGGCCTGCGGCGGTACGTATCTGGCATGTAAAATCGCTCTTGAGAAAGGGATGGGGATGAACCTGGGTGGAGGTTTTCATCACGCCTTTGCCGGCCGCGAGGAAGGTTTTTGCCATTTGAACGATATGGCGGTGGCGATTCGAAAACTTCAGATGGAACGTTACATCGACCGGGCGATGGTTATTGACTGTGACGTGCACCAGGGTAACGGCACCGCTTCCATATTTCAAGGGGACGCTACGGTCTTCACTTTCAGTATCCACCAGGATGACATCTATCCCTATGAAAAAGCATATAGCGACTATGATATCAGTCTTCACGGGAGTTTGCGGGTAGACGATGAGAAGTATCTGGAACAGCTCGAGGTGCTGCCGGACCTGATAAAAAAGCATCGCCCCGACCTTGTGATTTACCTGGCCGGAGCGGATCCGTTTAAGAAGGACCGTCTGGGCGGTTTTTTGCTCACCAAACAAGGCTTGATGGATCGTGATGCCTACGTGCTGGGGCTGTGTGCCAGGCTGTCAATCCCCGTAGCGATAGTTCTGGGAGGTGGCTACGCTCCCAATATCGACGATACGGTGGAGATTCATTTGAACACCGTTCGAGTGGTGAATCGCTTGCTTAAAGAGACGCATACGCCTAATAAGTAAAGAATCCTGGCCCATCAAAGATCCCGTATTACGGGGAAGGGTCAGGCTTTGGTTATCCCCAGAGGGGATTTGCTTTGTTGAATGTTCATTGACTTACTGAAATCGCAAATATCAAATCCCAAATACCAAACAAATTCCAATGACCGAAATTCTAATATCCAAACAATGTCTCGTTCTGGAAGGTTTTGGTCATTGGATATTTGAATTTGAGTTTTATTTGGAATTTGGTGCTTGGAATTTGTATTTTTTGGATCAATTATAACCTTGGATCAATTTTCCTTTTGATCAAATAGTTAGCGTGGCCCGACCCTGATTCTCGTGCCAATTTTCGAAGTGGTCCACCACTCATATGAGCGGGGACCACCTGGTATCTACATGGTCAGATCGTCGGATTTCATGTCGACAGTGAGCATGAAGCCTGTCGTACCTTTGAACTCGAAGGCCTTGTCTCCCACCTTCCATGTCTCAATCTCGTTGGGCATCATCTTGAAACCGTTATTTCGCGGTGCACCGAAATAGGCGATGTTCTTGAGTACCCCGGTCTCTCCACCCATGCCCTGCCACTTATTCAAAATCACATGCGCCTTGGCACCCCCTGAGAGCTTAGCTTCAGCGCGATCTTCGGTTGCCGTCCACTCGATCTCTGCGTCTTCAGCAACTTTGAAAGATTTCCACTTCACTGGAAAGATATGGCTCAAAGCGGTGGTTACGCCGGACTTCTGCGCATCGGTAGTACCGGGCTGGAAGGTAACGATAGCCCATTCGGTGTTCCCTTCTTTCCAACTGGCACCCAGATCTCCAGCGATCCAGAATTTCACACCCGCGAGATCGGTGTCCCCGTAATGTCCTTTTTTAACTTTATAGGCCATGTTGAACTTGCAGAAATGCTCTGCACCGTGTTCAGTGTGCTTTAAGGCCGGTTCGGTATTGAAGTAGCAGGGACAGAACATCGGACAGCTACAGGCTTCAATAACTGTACCGTTGAAATGCCAGTTTTTATCTTCGGCCGCAAACGACATAGTCAAAACCACGAACAAGACAGCAAAGACCATTATCGCGGAACCGGTAAATCTATAAGTTTTGTAATTGCGCATTGTATTCCTCCTTGTGTTAACAGTTCTTTCCTGACACCTTATAACCTGTGCTTACATTCAGCAGCACAAAATATTCAGGGGCAGGTTGAAGCGAAATTTTCCATTTGATCAATCTATTTGTATAAATCGTGGAAAATTTCACTATCAAATTATGGCACATTGTGGTATTTGTCAACGAATCAAACGAATATAGCGCCCATATCCTGCCCAACTTAACTTGACACCCAAGGTCAAAACTCTTATTTTCTTTCACAGAAAATGACCTTTGATCGCATTGCTAAAAGTGGTTTCAAAATTATTTAAGGATCATCGTTTCTTGCCGATTTCGCTAGATGCCGGCAAAGCCGTAAGATCGATCGATTGATAGGTTGCGATAATGAAAAGATTATACAGCACAATTCTACTTTGTGCGGCGCTAATCACTGCCTGTGCCACCAGCATTACGGGGAGGCGCCAGTTTATGATCGTTTCGGAAGACTCGGCCATTGCCGCGTCTAAGGAAGCATACGTCGAAATGCTGCGGCCATATGCCGAGAAAGGCGAGATCGATAACGATCCGGTCTTAAAGGATCGGGTCAATAAAATCACTGGGCGTTTGGTTGCCCAGGCCATTAAAATTCGTCCGGAGACAAAAAACTGGGATTGGAGCATCAAGATTATCGATGATCCCGAGACCGTCAATGCATGGGCTATGGCGGGCGGGAAAATGGCTCTTTATACCGGTCTGGTAGAAAAAGTCAAACCCTCCGATGACGAACTGGCCCAGGTCCTGGGGCACGAGATCAGTCATGCTTTGGCCAAGCATTCGGCTGAGCAGATGTCGGTCGCCATGGCCAGCCAGGTCGGTGTGATGGCGGTGGGCGTCGCAGCGAAGAGCGATCAATTGGCACTGACAGGTGCGTCGCTGGCCGCCGCGTTGGCCGTCCAAATGCCAAACAGCCGGGCAGCAGAGTCTGAGGCGGATCGCATCGGCATCGAGTTGGCAGCCAAAGCAGGTTACGATCCTCGCGCCGCCGTCACTTTATGGCAAAAGATGGCCAAAGTCGGTGGTAAACGTCCTCCCGAATTTCTCAGCACTCATCCGGCACCGGGAAACCGCGAAAAAAACCTCGCCTCCCTCATCCCTCAAATGATGCCCTACTACGAGCAGAAGGGAGAACGACCAGTCTATCAATTTAACTGATCCGGGTTTTTTTGGCAATAAAAGTGGAAAAAAAAGGGACATCCTATCTTCCCATTAATGACCTAAATACTTTCAGGGGTCGGGGAGTTTTTCTCCTAAATTCTTGAATATAGCGGAATGGATGATCTTTTTTTAAATCGGATGCTGCCTGAGTGGCTTAGGGATCGTTAGAAAAAACAGGCGCAAACCGAAATCGTATCTTTCGGCACTGTTCAGGACCCCTTCGGATACAGTTGGAGCCTTGCCACTCATACGAAGGACCTGACACCGCAGGAACTCCAAAAGAGTGCCGAAGCCGCGTTTGCACAGATGGCGAAGGAATAGAGTGAAAGAAGTAAGTCATTGTCCAAACAATACATACAAACCGCGTCAAACCGGATTGCCACAAGCTGCCCTGGTCCACTAGGAGCTTGTGGCGGCCGGTTAAAAGTGGTGTTTTCCACCACCGAAAGGCCAATAAGTCAGGGCAATGGGGCTACATCTGTCCAGGCAACTCAGGGGTGAATCGCTCAAGGAGATCATCGCACAGTTTAAGGCGGCCAAAAGTTAACCGTCTATTCCGTTCTGCATAAACCTCCCCTATATTTTTAAGTTCTTTTAAAAGATCATCCTTGTTGCGGGCGGGTCATGTCTCCTCTTGACTTGCTCAAATTAAGGTTTAGTTTCAATAATATTATGTCAACTTTCTCTATAGGAGGTTCGCACAATGCCGCCGGCGATCTGCCTTTCCTGGAACGACCCAAAATGTGTACCAATTGTTAACTTTTCAATTAATTTTTTCTGAAACAAGCTGAAAGGGAAATGAACTTTATAAGTTAGCTGCCCTATCCCCTTTTTACGGGGTCTTTTTTCTTTTCTTTGAAACGAGGGAATTTCGCTTTCGAACTTCGCGGAGAACTCGGGCATCTTCCCTGTGTCGAGGGTGGTCTATTTTGGTTTTTATACGGATGAGACTTTCCAAATCAATCCAGTTAACCGCAACCTTGCCATATTTTCCCCGAATTCGCCTGTTCCAGGCCGTCTCAAATCTTGTCCCGGCAACATAACGCAACAGATCTATCCGATCAGGAGCAATTCCGATTTGCAGAATTTCTTCTTTTGTTTCAAGACTAAGTAGAAACGGACTGCCGAATTCGGTCAGAGCTTTGTTGGCTTGATTCACATTTTCAAGGCTTGGATCAATCCAAAGATCCATATCCTTTGTATAGCGCGGTTTGGCGTGATATATAAATGCCAGTCCGCCGATAATGAGATAACGGACTCGGTGCTTCTCCAGCAAAAGCAGCATATCTTCGAAATCGTGGATGGTCTCCATGTTACTTTATTGAGCTCATCTTACGTTGATTCATCCTTAAAATTCCGCGCTCTTTTGACTTTGAGGATGTCTTTTCTGATGGAAATCAGGGCGGACAAGCGTTGCTGGGGAGTTTGTTTTTGCCAGAAATCAAGATCCCATTGTTCCGCTGCTTCAAAGTTGGCGGCCCGGTTGGCGACAATCCGTTTCCGACGCTCTTTTGATCTTGCTTTAATTCCCATCTGTTTTCCTTTTTAACGAATTATCTAATAATATAAGGTGATTATTTCTTTTAGTCAAGGATAAAAAATGCCTTTGGTTTTTAATCCATTTACGGACATCAAATGACAAAGCGGACGGGACGGTCTTCAATGCCTTGACATAAATGGTAAAATTCCCTTTTTGAATCGGGGATAATAGAAAATTAAAATTGCGTGTCGTATCAGGAGACATTCTAATAGGAATAGAGCCCGATATCAAGCAGCAACCATCCTGCGGAATCCGACGACACTTATTCACATACCGGATACCGGCTGTATTGTAAAGATGGCTTTTCCTCCAACCTGCTTGAATTGTTGGGATCTTGGGAATTGAAAGCTTCATTCCCCGTGTGTGGTTTTAAGGTGTGTCCGTTGAACATCGATATCGTTCACGGACAACGTCGGCAGGTCCTGGTGATTGTCCCCAAGGCGCCAATTAGATAAAATATAGATGCCTTAGAGTAAGACTTGTAGACGTTCTGCACGATGTCTCCCCATTACCCTAAAAATGGCTGGTTTACGATTCGCCGCAAGACCATCAAGCAAAAAGCTTAAGATTAAACTCCAGCAAATAAAGTTTGAACGGCGAAGCCGAATGCACGATCCGATCCGAAACAGGGTACTTATTTGCGTTCGGTGGTGGCCGGGCACACACGGTATTATGGGGTGTCCTTAAACAGCCCTTCGATTAGTAAATTCCGCAAGGAAGTGTGCCGTCGGAGATCCGCCGGTTTTGTGGCGGAAATGTGGCTGAGATCTTACGCCATCGTAGCCATAAGCATCGGCTGACCTGGGAACGGATGCAGCGTATGATTGCCAAGTGGATTCCTACGGCACGTGTTTGCCACCCATACCCTCTAAAACGCTTTGGCGTCATTACCTGAGGCAGGGGCCCGGTGCGTTAGTAGCGTACACTCGGTCGAAGATTCCGAGAATCGGAAGATCTGTGCGGGGGGTGCGAGGTGACTCGCATTCCTACCGCGACCCATAGTCGGCAGCGTCCTGCCCAGTCTTGTGTTGACTGTCAGACGGCAAGGCAAACATCTTCCCTGTTGGGTCGTAGTTGAAAACGAAGACCAATTGAGTTCTTCGAAACTTTGTTCACTTCAGATGCTGCCACCGCTCAGGCTGCACTTTATAATGACTCGTCTTGACTTTGAATCTCCCATTCTTTAACCTATCAGAATATAACTTACGAAAAACAACTAAACTGTTACGCTTTATTCTCGTGACGCAATCCTAGTATCCGGCTTGCATATCGACGAGATTGATCATCTCACCCTGCCCCGACAGATACACATTCAAGTTGTGTGCGATGATCTGCATGGCCCGGGCCATGTATTGGGGTGACACGCCGCTGATGTGCGGTGTCAGAATGACATTGTCCAGGTCCCACAGAGGGCTTTCCGGGGGAAGCGGTTCGTTATAGTAGACATCGCTGGCCATGGCCCTGATCTTTTTATTGCGCAGCGCTTCAATCAAATCGTCCTCATTGACGGTCCGGCCGCGGCCGATGTTGATGAAGCAGGCCGTGGGCTTCATCTGATCGAAAAATCGCCGGTCGATCAGCTTTTCCGTTTCCTGTGTATAGGGCAGCAAATTGATGACGTAATCACTGCGTCGAAAAACAGCGGCCATATCATCCGGAGCATAGACCTCTTCTACATGGTCGACCGGCCCCGGGGTGCGCTTGACCCCGATCACACGCATGCCCATGAAGGCGGCCTTTTTGGCGATCTCCGCGCCGATGGCGCCCAACCCGATAATCCCCACGAAGGCGCCATGAATCTCCTCTTGCGGCACCGATTCCTTCCATTTTTTCTGCAGCTGATTGCGGAACAGCAGATGAAAGCCGCGGGCCAGGTTGATCATCGCCGCGACGGCATATTCGGCCATATGGATCTTGTGGATGCCCCGTCCGTTGGTCAGCACAATGCCCCGGCGTCCGATTTCGTCCAGGGGCATATAGTCGACCCCCGCGGTGATGGCCTGAATCCATTTTAATTGCGACGCCGCGTCGATTATTTCACGGTCGCACCGAAGAAAGGTCAGCAAAATTTCTGTCTCTTTCAGCAGCGCAGGCAGCTTTTTAGAATCTGTGCAGCGAACCCAGTCCAGCTGCGGATAATTTTGCTGCAGCTGGTGAAAATACGGGTCCGGCAGTTCGAAATTGATCAGTGCACGTGTCATTGGCTCATCCTTTCAGAGTGGGTTAAGGTTTCATCGGCTTTCCCTTCGGGTAAAAAAAATGATGATAAAAACGTCTGATGATAACTCTTCTAAGTCCTTTTTATCACAACCAATTAATAACGGCCGGAATGATGCGATAATCGCTTTGGAATACCAGATTATGAAGGTCTGCGCTTGCGATCACTCGCAGTGTCTGCAGCTCTGCGGCCGCGTCGGCTTTACTGAAGACATTCAGGGGCCAGTTGCCGACCGTTTCACCGCGCAGGTGCGGGTGGTGAAATCCATGCCCGAAGAAAGCCTGCAAGGTCACCGGTTGGATATGACGCTCCACTTGCTCATGCCAACTTAAGGACCATGTCGCGGTGAGGTCACCGCTGGAAGACCGGATAAGTCCGGTCGACGAAATGCTCCCGGTGTTTAGCAGCAAAGTTTCGTTCATCTCAGTGAGGGCCTGTCGGGCGTATGCGTCCAAAAAGTTGACCGCCTCCACGAAAAGGTTTTCCTTTTCTTCCCGGGTTACTGCGTTGTCGCCGTGTTTGCCGTCGCGCAGATCGACAAAATGTCGGTACAAACCCTTCAAATGGACCGGCATGGCTTCGGGAACTATATTTGTTGTCATGTCTTTTTCCTCCTTGAGGTAAGTGGATGTCATGGTTCTTCAAAAATTATCGAGTTTATGATTTAGGTCTTCTTTGCTTGTAAGCGTGGGGATTAAAGAATGTCCCGAAAGTTCCCCATCTGTATTATTGTATTTTTGATGGTGAGGATTCGCCTTTAATCGTATTTAAATAACCCTGATTTTAAATGTTTTTCACGAATTGCGTATTGTCAACATGAAGACACATATATTTGAAAACACTTCAGAATATATTATGTTAATTGTATGATAAAAAAAAGCAGGAAAGGCGGCCAAAAAATACCGTTTATGGGATGGTGAAAGGCACTACCTCCCAATATGTGCGTTATCTGATATGTATTTCGATATTGTGAGAGAGTCGTCGAAAAATTATGTCAAAGAGTAATGGACAGGTGGGCCTTCAAAAAGTATTTCTTTAAAACTCTCTTAAGATACTGTCGTCGTATTCATCATTCTCATCCAGAAAATTCTTTGCATTGGCAATAAAGTCTTGTGGTCCATATACTCCCGCATCATTTTTCTTCGGGTGACTTTTTAAGTAAAATGTGATCTCTTAATAAAATCCTTAGATCTGTGAATTCAAATAATTATATTGGACCTCCATTGATCCTTAAACTGGATCAACCAGAACTCGCTTCCGAATCTCATTGCGAACATAACCTATTAGTTCCTTCGGACTCAATCCTCGCCGTACCGTTTATTCTTTGATCCACTTTAACACCAAATGAATTTGTGAAATCGGCATACCTTAACTTGTAAGTGCCATCGTGGTGCCGCAAGGACAGTTTGAATGCGCCGCAACGCCAATTGGCTTCGTTGTTTCCCAATCACCTATTTCTGCATCCTAGCAAGTCGTTGTTCCGATGCGTTTGGTATCCAGTATGCGTCTTTCCGGGTTGTCATCCCAAGAGATAAGTTTAAGAACCGCCAGTCCTGCCAGGCTTACCACTTTTACAATCAGCTCCGGATTTGAACTCAATTTAACGGATAACGCATGTTGGAAGCATTCCTGAAAACCAAAAATACTCATACGGATCTCATGATCAGGAGGCCATGTAATTGAACCGTTCTCATCTTCTATCGCCCCGAATGGTATGATATCGAGAGGGAAATTATCGTCATAAACCAAGCGTTGTTTCTGTTTCGAAGGAACGAACTTCGTCGACCGAGTTAGTTCATTTTTCAGCCTTTCGAATTGATCCCATCCGGAGATAAAAACTCCGATATCAATGTCAAGTGTCGCTCTCCGAGTTTTAATATCAAATTGATATTCAAGAATAATATCGCGGGCGGTGGCACCGACAACGAAAAAAGGGATATCAAGTCTTGTGGAAACTTCTTCTATTTCTCTCAGAATTGAAACAGACGTTTCACTAATTTTCCCTGACAAGTCTACCAATATATTTTTCATATATCATTTCCGCAGCTTCAATGGTCCTGGGATCGCCGGTTGCCAACAGATCTGCGTATACCAAGATCGGAGGTACAATATCTCGGTCCGCAAGCTCGTATTTAAAATTCCAAAACAATGTCAGGATCTCAACGTTTCCTTGTTCTGCTTTGCGCAGCCTGTTTTTCAACACCAATTCCCCAATTGCTTCATTTGTGTAAACAGTGGCTTTGGCCGGTTTTAAATAGCCCGTTAAATTGGCTGCCGCTACTTCACCACCCCAACAGGCGCCATACGCTTTTAAATTAATCTCTTTCCACCAATTTGGGTTAGCTGCTTCGAACCTTTCCTTTATAAGCTTGGGCCGTAACTGCTCGGGATACGCCTCAACCCAACGTTTAAAAAGGTTTTTCACGTTCACCAACTTTCGTTTGCGCTTGCCGATTTCAAAGCAAAACCCCATTTCTTTTAAATCCCTGATGATCCAACCGATCGTTCCCAACGCAACCTCCGCCGCCTTGGCAATATCGCGATACGGTTTGTTGATCATTTCCGGATTATTCAGCAGGGCAAAAACAACCCTCAAACCGCCAGGCTTGAACAGGCGTTTCTGGGTTTTAGTCTTCAGCGTTAATTGCGGCTTGTTTCCCTTAATAAAAACATAGAGTCCAGGTTCATTAATGTATGCGTTTCCGGCAGTGTCAATGAAAAAGATATTCAGCTCTTTTAGTAGATCGGCGATGGGAGGTGTTACATATTCAGTGATTATAAGAACTTTTTCTTCACGATTCAATGGATCTAATCTTTTCATACCGGCTGTCGCACGTGTTACGCTTGCTTTTACCTCAGCAGCGAAATACCATTTGGTATTCTGGTGAGCAATTTGGACCAAACCATCCGGGTACTTTGTGTTATTCAGATGTTCCCTTTGGAGGTTCGCTTCGAGGTCGGTGGTTTTTTTAAATACCCTCAAAGCCTCTTCAATTATATTATCAGTTCTCTTTTGCATGTTCACAAAGCCTTTATGTTCAATAAACGATTTTGTTCATTTTAAATGAACATATTTAAATATTGAACAAATGTCAATAAAATAAATTATTCCTATATAATAGGCAGCTTTAGATTCCATAAAAGTTAGATTATGTTCAGAAAACATATTTGTTCATTAAAAATGAACAAAATTATGATCTGAACAAAATAAACGGGATGGCTGGTTGGGCTCAATAATACAGGGGGCAAAGGGCCCGTCTTCGCTTTTCAAGCTACGCCGGACAAGCAGAGGACGGAGGGCGGAAGGCAGGAATTAGAAAATAGAAAAGAGGAAAGAGGGATGACTGGCCAGAAGTCAGAGGTCTGATGTCGGACGTCGGAAATAAAGGATAAAAAATTTAAATGCAGATGTCAGAAATCAGAGGACAGAGGTCAGCCCTGCCGTTGACTGCCGAAGCGTCCGGTTTGATCAAAAGCTGGCATGATGCGGTCTATTAAGACAATCCCATGGACAAATCCATAATTTTAAAAAATTAAAAAAATGTTGTATTTTTATGTGCAACGTTGTATATATTACGACAACACAAAAAGAAGGTACAAGAAAGGAAAGGAGGAATATATGTATACATCTTTTGGGGAATTCTTTTCCGCAAAGCGGAAAGCGCTCGGGAAAACGCTTAGAGAATTTTGCCGTGAGAATGGTTTCGATGCACCCAATCTGAGCAGGATTGAAAGGGGCCTTCAGACGCCGCCTCAAGGTAAAGAAAAAAGACTGCAATATGCCCGGGCACTTGGCATCAAGGAAGGATCAGATGACTGGTTGGAATTTTGCGATTTAGCTACCATCAGTGCCGGTAAAATTCCTGAAGGCATAGTCTCCGATAAAGAATTGATGGCCCAGGTCCCGATACTTTTTAGATCTATAAAAAAAGAAGGTGTTGATAAAGAAAAAATTGAAGAATTGCTAAAAGCGCTTAAAAATGTTGTATCAACTTATTAGAGTCAAACCGTGACCGGTTCTCAGACAGTGAATACCTTTCACCTGAGTTTTGGTCTTATGCCTCGAATGATTTGGCGGAAACTTTTGAAGTGAACCCGATTGTTGTGGAAATTAGAATAAGGAATGAAAGCCTTTCAGAAACATATAAAGATTATTACCAAAAAACTTCAAAGTAAATTAAACATCATCGAACAGGAAAGATGGGTAGTTTTTCCCATATTCAACGTTGAAACTGGTGGTTCTGGCAACCGGCACTTTCGCCCTTTTACTTTCAATAAGATCGACAATACCATATTTGTTGAATGTTTTCAGCGTTCGAGATAAGTTGCTGACTTGGCGTCCGGATATTTCCGCCAGTTCTCTTAGAGATCGAGGCTTTTTTTCATTAATAATATTCAACAGTTCTAAATTTCTTGTACTTAGAACTTGGCAGAATGTTTCAATCGACTCAAACCAAATTTTAGGTTCGTTCCTTTTCGGCTTATATTGACCGCATGCAATGGCCATTGTATATTTTTTATATTTTTTATAAGGCATGATACCGACTTTCATGGCTTTGGTTTTCATGGTTTAACTCCTTATTTCAAAATTTCATAATATTATTTTATCAACTTCTTCCCAGAAATCATTTAAAAGTTGACTTGCGGACTCGAATTTGTATGGAACTATTTTCTCGACTCTATGAACGTGATCCCGTGTAACAATTCTGCCTGAATATTTTTTCGTGGGTCTGCCTTTCTTTTTAACTGCATGAGCGTTGTCGAATCCGATAATCCGTGTATTGTTTCGATCATGCAATGTCAGCGAATATTTTATACCGTGTGGAATATGCTTCGTCGGTTTAACTGATTTTGCTTCGAATTTCACCCAGTATTGAGGATTGGGCCAAAATATCCTCCCGTCCAAATCTAACAAGGTTTGAAGTTCCGCGTCTTTTGGATCACATTTCATTTTTAACGCCTCTAAGTTATCAACTATTGATAACATTGTCAAGTGCTGCTATTGAAAATATTAAAAAATTAGAGGTATGTAAAGAAGTTCGAGCAAAGAGTAATTGGTTAATTTACTCTTTGTATGCCCTTTCACTCCGATCATTTCAATTAAATCGTTACAACATAAATCCTGGCCCGGGCATAATCGCCAAATTTACGGGTCGTCATGGAGTTTGAGCAGCGAGAGACCTGTCGTGACTCAGCATTCTTTTTCAATTCTACCTGCGACCTTCTTGGCGGCCCATTTTCCTCTTTTTCATGTCCAAATCAAACCCATATTCCAAAAACATGTCCTTAAATATGGATTTTATAGTCACGTTATCCAAATATACGATATGTCGATTTCACGGACACGACTTTAAAACGTGTCGATATTAAACCGTTTTATCGACACGTTTCTTCAACCTGTCGCCGGTATCGACAGGCGACCGACTACAGTGCCGGGGGATATTTGCATTTGAGATGTAAATTTTTTTATATTTGCATTGCTGAACGTAAACCTGCTTGTAAGACTCAAATATGCTCTTTTCGGTATAATGATTCCGTCCGTTTTTGTTCCTCAATTCTTGCTACAGATTCCCGGTAAAATTTCTCACGGTTATTCCAAAAAGATGCGGGAACACCCACGACACGCTCGAGCTCTAAATCCATTTTGGGCGTTATCGGAGCCCTGCCTTTAATGATCTCATTAATCATTTTTTGAGAAATGGCTGCGAAACAAAAACACGATAGAGTTTCTTTGTATTAGGGAAGAAATATATAACCCGGATTTTAAACCCGTCGAATTCGATGGGATTAGAAAACAATACACTTATCCACCATCAGATCGAGAATATCTTGTAACTCAAGTTTGATGAACTCGTAAAAAGTGTCGGTTGACACCTTGAATCACCTCTGGTAGCTTTGGAGCAAAAATGGAGGTCCGGGTAACTTAGATGGGTTTTCGTTCGAAAATTGTCTGGGCAATAGTGTCTTTTCTCTGTGTTATTGCGATTATAGGAGGATTTTACACAGGATCTCGGAAAATCCTGTCCTGCTCCTTTCGCCAGACGAACGACCTTCTCCATGAACAAGGTTTTCCGGTCACTCTCGATTTTATGATACCGGCAGGACTCCATATCGACGACAGAGTAACCGTAAGGGAGGTTCTTCAATACCGGCTACACAAGCCAAACCAAAGGTTCAATCTTTTTTTAGCCCGAGTTTCAGAAAGTATCCCTGTGAAATACCGTATCACCGCCACCACGACATACTATCTTTTCTGGACATTACTGTTTTTGGTTTTCTTTCGAATCTTCACATGGATGCGATACATTACCGCCCTGTTTATCAGCTTTCTTTTTGGCGCCGCCGTTTACTTTTTCATGCCGGATCTGGTCATGGGAAAAATAGACGACGGTATTTTCTTGGCATGGGCACTGATGCTGTTAAGCCTTCAATGGTGGATGAAACGGAAAAGAAAAAAAAATGCACCAAAGAAAAATGAGATATAGAAAAGTACAGAATCCTGGCCCATCGAGAATCTCGAATTGCGGGGGAAGACCCAGTTTTTTTATGACTTAATCATCGGGAGACAGCTATGTATCGTGAGAATTATATCGATTCGTTGCGGACCGAGCTGGTGAAAATGGTATCAGACCACCTTACGCCTGCGGCCCTCCGTTACGGTTATAGCGACGTACCCCTGGAAACCAACATCAAATGGCGTCCTCTTGTTCTTGTTTTGGGTAACTATTCTTCCGGCAAATCAACCCTTATCAATGAATTTCTGGGCGCGGACATTCAGGCAACAGGCCAGGCTCCCACCGACGACTCATTTACGGTGATCACCCATGACAACTCCGTACCGCATTCAGAAGGGGTCCGCGTCACTGAAGAACGGGACGGGAAGTTTCTGCTCAATGACCCGGAATATCCGTTCGAAATACTGAAAAAACACGGCCAGAGATTCGCCTCCCACTTTCGCCTGAAAAAAGTGAATGCCCCTTTTCTGGAAACCCTCGCGCTCATTGATACCCCGGGCATGCTCGACAGCATCACCGAAAGAGACCGCGGGTACGACTACCAGCAAGTGATCGGTGATCTGGCGCAGATTGCCGATCTGGTTCTGATCGTTTTCGATCCCCACAAGGCGGGGACAGTCCGCGAGTCATATATCAGCATCAGAGAAACCTTACCGAGCCGTACGTTTGAGGACCGCCTCCTTTTTGTTTTAAACCGAATTGATGAATGCGCTTCCTTTATCGACCTCTTGCAGGTTTATGGAACGCTTTGTTGGAATTTATCTCAGATCACCGGTCGTAAAGACATCCCCCCCATCCGTCTTACCTACTCACCGCGAGCCATGTTGCGTGCAGGAAAACGATCCGGAGGGGATATGAGCTTTTTGGAGCATTTGGAGAATCAGCGGGAAGAACTGAAACGAGCGGTTCTTCAAGCCCCAAGACATCGTCTTGATAATCTGGCCACCTTCGTGGAAACCCACGGCGAACGCCTGGCTCATTTTCTTGAAGCCCTTGTCAGCCATTACCGAATATCAAGAAGATTTCGATGGAAGCACGGGCTCATCGGATTTTTTGTGAGCCTTCTTATCGGCTCGGGAGTCGCTTTCGGCATTATTCCCAATCTCCTGGGCGGCATGGACCTGCGCCTGATCCTTGGTATCGGCGGCGGTACTGCTTTGATCGTCTTCTTCCTATGGGTGACGCTGATTCTGAAATGGCTGGTATCCAGATTTCATTCTCGCTCGTTAAGGGATCTGGACAGACTCACCCCCCTTGAAAATCAGACGCGTCGAGATAGTTGGCAAGCCGTGAAAGGCTTTGTCCATGCCTATCTCGAAAAGACTGCAGGACGATTTTCTTTAAGGGATGCAAAGAAGGAATACACCACCGTAAAGCGCATAAAAGATGCCGGTTCAATAGAAATCCGAGAGGCCTTAAATGAATTGGCCAGGTTAGAGGACGATGAGATATTGGTCACAGACGCGACCAGACCTTCAGAGACGTTCCCGGATTCAATAAAAGCCGGAGGAACAGTGACCTGAGCCTTTCATCAGGAGAAGAATAATGGAATGCAAAAAAGAACAGAATCTCAAAATGTGCAACTGCAGTTATGAACCGTGTTCACGGAAAGGAACGTGCTGTGATTGTTTACAATACCACCTGAAGAGCCGGGAGCTTCCGGCCTGCTGTTTCCCGAATGATGCGGAGCGGACTTACGACCGGTCTTTTGAGCATTTTTCCCGCCTGGTGGTTCAAAAGAAAGTATGACCTGAACGGATTGGTTCCAGGTTCAAGGGTTACAACCAGTCGACATTGTTTACAATTCTGTTAAAGATCCGAAATGTCTGGCAGAAGTCAACACCGGCATAACGGAGTCGGCAAAATACGCGTAAAATCTTTCACGATAAAACCGGATATTATCCACGATATCCTGGTCGCGCGTATGATCCGGTGTGTCACTGACAAATTTGAACAAAAAACAGCTTGCTTCAAACTTCCTGCAAGCCTGAACCACCGACGCACCTTCCATGTCAAGCAGGTCCGCCCTTGAAGAAATCGCTTTGCGTTCCAGAGGATCAAGAACCGCCCGATCACAGGTGGCCAGTTTTGCGGTTTTGAATCCTTTTAACAGATCCGGTTCGTGAATCATATATGCTTTTTTTGAATTCAGATCCGGCCGGTCATGTTCGATAACCTTACGGATATGAAATGTCTCTCCAAGATCATATCCGGAGTGGGCAGCGCCTGCTGCACCCAAATTGCAGATGCATCCCGGTTTGAATTTTAGACAGCAGTAAACGACAGCCATGGCGGCATTTGCTTTGCCGATACCTGAAATGATGAGCAGCGTATTATCATTTTGAAATAGCCGAAAAGGTGCTTTTCGGGTTTGTTTTAAAGACATCCCCAAAACAAACGGTTTTGCCTCGAGCATGGTGGCCATAACCATGGCAGTTACAATATTTTTTTCCACCGAGCCATCTCCTCAAGGGCCTGTATGGCCTTTGCCCCTGTATTACCCAGCGATACGGTAAAATGATTCACATACAGGTCGATATGACCATCAATCACCTGGTCATCCAATTCCTGCGCATGCAACTTTACGAATTCCCTGGAAGCGTCTCTGTGGTTTAACGCATATTGCACCGACTCTCTTATAAGATATTCGATATCATCTTTATAATCGATAAAAGGGGGATCTTTTCTGACAGCAATACATCCCAAAGGAATCGGAAGGGATGTTTCAGCTTCCCACCATTTGCCAAGATCGACGATCTCGACACAGCCATATTTCGGATAGATGAACCTCCCCTCGTGAATAATCAGCCCGGCATCATATCTTCCGATTTGTACGCCTTCAAGGATATTGTCAAACCGGGTAACTTCGACATTACATATTTCAGGATTCCAGAGTTTCAGCAGCAGATATGCGGTGGTGTATTCACCGGGGACGGCGATTTTTGCTTGCGGAAACAACAGATCCGATGTTTTCCCCACCAGCAGAGGTCCGCATCCATACCCCAGCGCCGAGCCTGCATCAAGGATTTCATAGTTTTTCCTGAGCTTAAGATACGCGTAGAAGGAAAGCTTTGAAACCGGAAATGTTTTGTAAAACGCTTTTTTGTTCAGGGTCTCCACATCGTGCATATGAGGAGCAAAACGGTAATTTCCCGAATCGATACGATCATGAAGCAGTGCATGAAAAATAAATGTGTCGTTTGGGCATGTCGAAAAGGCGATATCGAGACGTATCATCTCCACTCCCTTATCACGCGATAGCGGGAATCTCTTTGAACAGGAATTTTTCCGGCATTTTTAATAATATCGACAAGCTCTTTGTCGTTGGTTTTTGTCGTTATCCCTGTCGCCTTTACCACAACCTCTTCCATGAGCACCCCACCCATGTCGTTTGCCCCCATGGTCAGGGCAACCTGAGCAAGTTTCAATCCTTCGGTCAGCCAGCCGGCTTGAATATGAGTGATATTGTCAAGAAAAATCCGTGAAATGGCCAGGATTTGAAGATAATCGATACCGGTTGCCGGAAGCATATCTTCCAAGCGCGTCTTTGCCGGCGAAAAAGACCAGGGGATAAACGCCTGTAAGATTCCGGTTTCATCCTGGACATCTCGAATAACGTTTAAATGCCCGACCTTTTCTTCATTGGTTTCTCCCATTCCATACGTCATGGTTGCCGAAGACTTCATTTCATTCCGGCAAAGCGCATACATGACATCTCGCCATTCATCCACCGTGATTTTTCTGGGACTGACTTTGGCGCGGATCCTGCCGATCAGCAAGTCCGATGCACCGGGCACGGAATCGAGGCCCGCGTCCTTGAGTGTCTTCACAACATCATTGAGCGGCAGAGCGCTTTTACGCGAAATATGAACGAGTTCTGCTGGGGAAAAAGAGTGGAGATAAATTTCAGGGAAACGTTTTTTTACCGAATCAACCATGTCGACATATGTATTCAACGTATAGTCAGGGTGAAGTCCACCTTGAAGCATGACTTGGGTGCCCCCTGCATCGACAAGTTCTTCAACCTTCAGGCAAATATCGTTATTGGTCAGTTCATAGGGTTCAATAAGATTTGCCCGGGCATGAAATGCGCAAAACGCGCATGCCGCCTCGCAGATATTGGTGAAATTGACAATCCGGTCGATAATGAACCCGACCGTTTCCTTGGGAAATGCCAGTTTCCTGCGCATGTCTCCGGCTTTCGCCAGATCGATAATGCCCCAGGAAAACAGATTTAGCGCCTCTTCAGGGCTTATTCGTTCCCCCGCGTAGATTTTATGATAAAGCTCGCTGTTTTCTTTTTTATGCTTCATCATTTTCAAATAGTTAAGAAATATCACAATATTTTAAATGTCTCACTTTTTTGATCAATCCCATCTCTCCTGCAGCGGCAAAGTAAAACATCAACGCTTGCTTTAAATCCTCATCAAAATTAAATTGCAAGCGATCAAAATAGCGGTTTATGTCGTAAACAATATCCGGATACTTTGCCCTTGCCTTTGAAACGAGGTGTTCTCTTTGTTCTTCAAGACAATGCAAAGAATGATGATATGAAGAAACAACCGCTTTAATTTGAGATGTATATCTTTCAATAACCCTTTCTCTGACTGCAAACACGGCAAATACCACAGGGAAACCGGTTTTTCGCAGCCACAAGTCGCCAAGATCATAAATATAGGACACCGGTTCAGAAGATATGGCCATGGCATCATTGCCAATCACAAGCGCGGCATCCATATCTTTGAGCGCAGGTCTGGGGGCGGTGGAAATGTAAACCGGCTCCAGGTTATAATAATTTTTCAGCAAAACTTTTAAAAGTACTGCGGAAGTATGCGACGCACTGGTGATTCCCACGGTCTTGTGATTCATATCTTCAATAGGAATTTTACTCACCAGAATCACCGATCCTACATATCCGACAGAACTCAGGCAGAACTGGGGAAGAACGGCCACATCATCTGAAAGCTCCCCGCAGGTCGCAGAAGAAATGGGGCTCATATCGAGCCGGCAATCCGTTATCATTTTGTTTAGCATACATGGATACCCCGGATAGATGCTAATCCCTTGAATCGGCTTTTTTTCAAACATGGAAAAGTAAAAGGGATAGCAGTTGAGATAGTCGATGTAGCCGAGCTTCATGCAGACTCCTTTTGCGGGATGGTCGATACATTGGGGTAACTGGCTGTTGTCCGTTCGGGTATGAGCCGGGCCTTCTGGATAAGCCGTTTTAAAAACGGTTCGGATCCGAAATCGGGTGTCCGTGCACCGGCAGCGTGCACCACCTTTTCATCATGATACGTTGCACCGATATCATCAACACCGAACTTCAGGAGTAGCTGAGCCATTTTATCGCCCAGGTACATCCACAATGCCTTTAAATGGGGCACGTTGTGGAGAAATATTCGACTCGTAGCATAGATCCTGATGTCGTCGTAACCGGTGGTGGACCGACGGACATCCATTTTTGTATTTTCTCCATGAAACTGTAAGGGAACAAAGGTTTTAAAACCGCCCGTCTCATCCTGCAGATCACGAATTTGCGAAAGATGATCGACAATATCTTCGGCATTCTCAATATGGTTGTAGAGCATGGTTGCATTTGTTTTGAGACCCATTTTGTGAGCTGTCCGCATGACGGACAACCATTTTTTCCCCGATATCTTCTTTGGCGCGATAATATCGCGAACATGCGGCGAAAAGATTTCGGCACCGCCGCCGGGGAGTGCTTCCACACCGGCGTCCATCAGACGTCTGAACACGTCTTCAAGGGGAATGTTGTTGGTTTTCGCAAAATAATCGTATTCAACCGCAGTAAATGCAACAACATGAATATCCGGCTTTATCCCTTTAATAATCCTTAACATATTTTCGAAATAGTCGATGGTGAGTTTGGGATAAAGTCCGCCGACAATGTGAACCTCGTCGATCCCCATGGAAACTGCATTTTGTATCCGCTTCTCAATTTGCTCAATAGAAAGAAGAAATGCGTTTTCATCGCCCTCATCACAGGAATAGGCGCACAGCGGGCATCGCAACTCACATATGTTGGTGTAATTCAGGTTTATGTTAACGCCGTAATACGCAATGTTTCCGTGCAATCTTGTTCTGATATGGTCGGCAATGGCGCCAAGATCCAGAATATCGTTCGTCTTGAGCATGTAGAGCGCATCTTCCTTGCTCACCGGAACATTGCTCAGGACCTTTTCGGCAATGATGCAAAGCTTTGTATTTCGTATGTTGTTCGGGAACACCATCTTATATTTTCTTCTCTCCCCAGCTCTCAAACAGGCTGTGCTTTCTGCCCAAAAGGTTCAATATCTTGCCGACAATGAAGTTGATCACATCATCAAGGGATTCGGGCCGCGTGTAAAACCCCGGTACCGGCGGTACAATCTCTATTCCGGCCAGCGCAGCCTTGTGTAGGTTTTCAGTGTGAATGACGCTGAGCGGTGTTTCCCTGGGCACAATAATACACCTCCGTTTTTCTTTTAATGCCACATCAAATGCGCGAGTCATCAAGGAATCCGCATACCCATGCACGATGGCGGAAAGTGTTTTCATGGAACAGGGGATTACCACCATTGCTTCGAATTCTGCGGAACCGCTGGCAATCGGTGCAAAAAAATCATTGTTTTTGTATTCGCTCAATAAATCAGAACTTTTTGCGATACCACGCTTTTCAAGCAGCGCTTTCAACGATGAAAAAGGCGCTTTTTCAAATAACATTTCATATTCGATGATCCTGCCGGCCGGTTTCGAGACGACGGCGGCAACCCGTTCTTTCGAATTGAGGAGTTCTTCTATTAGACGAACTCCCATAATCGGGCCACTTGCCCCTGAGATTGCAACAACGATCATTTTACCGATTAACTCCCTTCATTTTGCCCTAAATTTATTGAGGAGTAAGGATGTTTTACTATAAAGGATTTAATTCTCACAATAGAAACACATCCGTGAGCGTTCCAATAAAAAGTATCGGAGATATGTACATATTGGCCTTGAAAAAATTTTTAACGGCCAATGGAATGTTTTGACTTCTGGCAAGCCTTTGCTGGTATAAGAATATGATTCCAACAGATACAACCGCAGCCCAGTAGAAAACACTTTTATGCGTCAGAAAACCTGCATATACCATGGCACTTGTTGAAACAACATAGCAGGCAGCAGAAACGACGAGGGCAGCTTTCTTTCCAAGGCGAACCGGTATGGAGTGAAGGTTTTCTTTGATATCAAATTCCATGTCCTGTATCGCATATACAATATCCAACCCGGCGATCCAGGTCAAAATAACCAGTCCCAGCACAAAGGGAACACGTGTAATTTCTCCGGTCACGGCAATATATCCACCGATGGGGGCGGCAGCCTCAACAACCCCCAGATAAAAATGAGAGGAAACGCTGAAGCGTTTAAAATAGGAATAGGTAAACAGCATAAAAACCGCCGGGAACGACAAGTAAAAACAGAGCCTGTTCAGCATGAATGCCGAAGCGACCAGCACCAGCGAGGAAATCACCGCAGTCATCCACACCGTTTCAGGTCGAACCTCCCCTTTTGGGACAAGCCGGTTTCGGGTACGCGGATTTCTGGCATCGATATCGGCGTCGATGACCCTGTTAAATGACATGCCCGCGGTTCTGGCTGCAGCCATTGCAACAATCACCCAGAACCAGGTCCACAGGGTTCCCCCTCCGGCAAAAAGCACCCCCAGCAATGCAAAGGGAAGCGCAAAAAGGGTCTGCTCGATCATAATCAGTTCAGAGAATTTTTTAAAATCCATATTCTTTCCAGCGACTGCCGACTTTACTTTTGATTTCTTCCGACATTTTGATCTCTTCGGGCCATTCTCGTCCCATACCTTCTTCACGGGTTTTCCGAGTGGCATCTATCCCCATTTTCCCGCCAAAATTCGGATACGGTGCCGAATGGTCCAGCGCATCCAGAGGGCCTTCCGATGCCAGCAGATCCCTTTTGGGATCGACATTATTGAGTAGCTTCCAGACCACTGTTCGTGAATCGCGAAGGTCGATATCTTTGTCAAATACTGCGATATACTTGGTAGATGCCATCTGTCCAAGTCCCCAGAGCGCGCTGATAACTTTCTTTGCCTGGCCGGGAAACTTCTTGTCGATGGAAATCAGGGCACAGTTGTGAAACACGCCTTCCATAGGGAGTTCAATATCCACAATTTCAGGAATGAGCATTTTTAGCACCGGCAGAAAAATTCTCTCGGTTGCCTTTGCCATATAGCAGTCTTCCATGGGGGGCTTCCCCACGATGGTGGCAGGATATACTGCGTCATTTCTACATGTCATGCAGGTTACATGAAACACCGGATAAGGATCTGCAGGAGAATAGAACCCGGTATGGTCTCCAAAAGGTCCCTCGATACGATCTTCGTTCGGATCCACATATCCTTCAATAATAAAATCGGATTCTGCAGGAACAAAGATGTCGATGGTTTTGGCCCGGATGATTTCTACGGGTTTTGACCCGATAAAACCGGCCAGTAACAATTCGTCGATATCAGGAGGAAGTGGCGCCGTGGCCGCATATGTAACCAGGGGGGATCCACCCAGTGCCACCGCTACTTCCATACGCGCTCCCCGGGATTTATATTTATCAAAATGACGGCTTCCGTCCTTATTGTATTGCCAGTGCATGCCGGTTGTCGCATGATCATATTTATGCATACGGTACATGCCCATGTTCTGAATTCCTGTATCCGGATCTTTCGTAATGACGATGGGAAGCGTAATAAAAGGGCCGCCGTCCTGGGGCCAGCAGGTGAGTATGGGAAGCATATCCAAAAGCGGCCCTTCCACACCGTACACGCGCTGGTGACATGGCGCGTGTTTCACTTTTTTCGGTGTAAACCCGGATAGTTCCCTGAGATCAAGAAGCATTTTAATTTTTTGGGTGAAACTGCCGGGCGGCTTTATTTTTATGAAAGACTCAATACGTCGCCCGATATCGTCGAAGGAATCGCATCCCAGCGCCATTTTCATCCGTCGAAAGCTTCCAAAAGCATTGATAATCAGGGGGAATGAAGCACCTTTGATGTTTTCAAAAAGCAGCGCCGGACCATGGGTTTTGCTCATTCGGTCAGCGATTTCCGTGACCTCCAGTACGGGATCCACTGGTGCGGAAATTCGTTTCAATTCACCTTCGGATTCAAGCTTTTCGATGAATTCTTTCATATTTTTAAGCGGCATAAGCAGATACCCCAAAAAATTTAATTTGAAATAAAATTTAAAATTTATAAATAAATGGACGGATGGTGTCAAGGTGGAAAAAATGAGGGAGTGGGAAAACGCGTTTGGTTTCGGTGCAGCGTAGCGCAATTCGCCAGAGCGAGCGTGCAGTTCAAGCAAACCCGAAATAGATTTGTCTGGATCGAATCCTCTGAACCGTTTCCGTATCCGCACGAAACGGCGATTTCGGCAAATCCGGCTCCGGCAAAAGGTTCCTGTAAAAAGGCGTGTCCTTGATTTTTAAATTGTAGGCGGTCACCATCAGGCTTTCCAGGGTCAGCACATCCTGAATATTATAGGCCAACAAAGTCTCCAGCGCTTTTTCATTACCGTTGTTTAGATAGTCATACCACAAGAGAACCGCAAAAAATCCATCGATATCCGCCAAGTCCCCCCTACGGAATCCCAACCGGGTCTCGCAGGACTTCAGGCCGCCTTTATACCCCAAGCTCGCCAGAATATGCCTTAAATCGATGTGTGCCTGGTTCAACTCGATTCCAAAAGTCCTTTCAATGAACGGAACATCGAAACTTTTTCCGTTATAAGTCACAATGACCTTATATTTTTTGATATCTTGGGGGAATTCGTCCAGATTTTGGTCTTTGACATAATATAAAATCGATTTGCCGTCATATAGCGCAATGGTGGTAATGGTTTCGTAGAATTGACTCAACCCTGTGGTTTCAATATCCAGATAAACCGTAGCATCTCTGAATTCAGGGAAAAATCGCCAGTGATGTCCGGAGGGCATCAGCTCGGCAAAGTAGTTCGGATTAAAGGATTCCATCTGGTTTTTCGATTCCCGGACGTGGTTGGCCACTGCGTCGAATCTCTCCGGCAAAAAACCGGGTTTTCGATTTTTTGAAAAAAGATCCCAATTGTAAACCCCGGATTCCCATAATCGCTTTTCGGTTTCGATTCCGATACCGGGAATATGGAGAAATGTGTTCTCAAGCATTTAAAAACATTAAACGGATTGATTTTGCCAATGCAGGTTTCCTATAAATTAAAAGGGCAGAATCATATTTGACTCTGCCCTTTGAACACCTTGTTGTTCTTTTGATTTTCTCGGTTCTTGCCTTCTATCCAGCCCGCTTCTCCTTTCTTTACCGGACCTTCGTTCAGGAATGTGCATATAATAGGAAAATTGGCGCCTATCAAGTCCTAACCGTCTGTCGTTATTTTCGGACAATGGAGAATTCATCGTAAGCTATTTTTTAAACTTTTTTCGTCCCAATCCTGCTAAACCGACCAAACCAATGCCAATTAATAGAATGCTGGCGGGCTCTGGGACGGCGATTGCGTCAAGACCTGCAGCCCCGCTCCCTTCGCCACCGGCAATTGTCGCGATAACCATAAACCCGAAAATAGAAAGCAATATAAATACTGCGGTTCTTAGACGTCTTTTCATCATATATCACACACGTTCGTTCGCTTCGCACACCATTGGTCTACGCCCCGGAGGGAATAATTGCCCCGTGAAATAGAAAATGGTTTCACTGGGTAAAAATGATGGGTTTAAATGCGTCGCCAAACGGATAGATCAAATAATTATTTATTGTTTTTAATAAGTAACAGAACTTCCGAGACGTTGAATTGGCAATCACAAATCACGGTGAACTTTCAAAAGATCATCCGTGTAACTTTGGTTGGTTGAATTGCACTCTATTTTTTAATCTCCATCAAAGGAAAATCGTTCTGATAGAAGTAATACCCGCCGGATTTTACGGATTTCTATGTGATATTTATACGGAACCGGCCGAGAATCGAAGGCAGCGAAAATTGAAACTGGTTTTCTTATATGCTGCCAGATTGTATATAATGATGCAAAAATCATGCAAAATCAAATATTTTTTTCGCTTCCATTTATTTCAAACACTTAGCTCAAACAAGACAAGACTGGACTTAATATTTATGAAATGAATACCATATTTTTGATACCCAAATTACCCATATTGGGTAATTTGGGTAACAGGGAAAAAGCGGGAAATTTCAGAAGAAACCATGCAAATCTTGCTTTATTTAAAAGTTGTTCACCATAGATCCGACCAAACCCGGCAAACAACTATGTTTTTACCGCGGCCTTTTACCCCACAACACCGGCTAAGGCATAATTTATCGAGAAATCCACGTTCACCTTTCCCATCGGTTGCCGCGGACATTTTTTAAATGAATATACTGAACCGTTCCCCGTTCACCGATAAAAGACGTCAGAAGCCAGCTGACCAAACTGATTAAAAGTGATCCGAACACGGCCGACCAGAATCCGTCAACGTTAAAGCCAGAAATTATCCCAGAGACCATCATCAGAACGATAGCGTTTATCACGAATGTAAAAAGTCCAAGACTCAGTATGTTAACGGGAAGCGTCAATATTAACAGAATAGGTCTAAAAAAAGCATTCAGTATTCCCAAAATAGCGGCAGCGAAGAATGCAGATAAAAAACCGCTGACATGTATTCCATCAATCAGATATGATGTTGCAATGATTGCAAAAGTCAAGATCAACCACCTCACAAAAATACCTCTCATTATTTCCTCTCCTTAACTGATGGCCACAGTTTTATATTTCTAACTTCCCAGTTTTTTCGCCAGCTCCGCCACTCTCTGACCCAGTTTCATCCCGTTTTCCAGACTGCCGCTGTCCGGTGCTCCCACACAAGCCGTTCCGTAATGTCCGGTGGCGGACATGGGATCACCGACAATTATCATGCCGTAAATCAACATGACCTGGATAATGGACATCATGGTGGTCTCCTTACCGCCCGAAGGATCTCCGGATGTTGTAAAGGCAGCACCTACCTTCCCCTCCATTTTTTTGCGCACCCCCACAAATTCGTCGAATATCTTTTTGAGCTGGGCCGCCATAACGCCGAAATAGACGGGAGATCCGGCAATGATGCCGTCTGATGACGCAAAATCCTCTTTGGTAACGTCATCGGTATGTTTCAATACGCCATAAACCCCTTCGACACTTTCAACCCCTCTTAGAATTGCTTCAGCCAGTTTTTTGGTGTTGCCGCCTTTTGAAAAATAAACCACCAAGATTTGCATTTAATGTCTCCTTAACACGATAAATGAAACCCGGCGCAAACATTTTTTCCTTCTTTAAAGAGCCGGTTGAACGTCTTTATTGCTTTTGATGTCTTCTCTTCGATTAATTCAATATCTTTTCCCTTGAGAAATTCACACAACGATCGGGTCGATTTCATCATGCCGGGTTTGCCTTTACCGAGCACCAAAATATTGGGCCTGGCATCAATGATGTCCCGAATGTCATCAATGTCCACCCGATGACCGCTTTTACGCCACCAGGTCGGAACCACCTTCCCCTGAATGATTTTAATATCATCCGTGTAAGCTTTGCCATTGACAACAATATTTCCAAATGAAAAGGCTTCAATCATCGTATATCTTCCAATAGGGTTTCTCTGTTTCCCATTTCTCGAGAATTTCCTGAGGCGGACGAACGACGACGGCCTTGCATTCGGCCGTGAGAGTCCCGTCGGAAAGGCGGATCTCTCCGGCAACCTGAGCCCGGCTCGCGGTCTGCTTGATCACCCAGCCGATAACCGTCAGCGGTGTATTGGTCGGTGTCGGTCGACGGAAGGTCACTTCCAATTTCAACGCAACCATTAACGCATCTTCACCGGATTTCAGCATCACCGAACGCCCGGCTGTTTCATCCAGAATTGCTGAAACAATACCGCCGTGGACAACTCCCGGATAACCGTTGAAGTGATCGGGAACCGTCACCGTCGATCTGATCTGCTGGTTCTGGTGATCTTCATACCAAGTCATTTTCAACGAAAACTCATTCTCAAGCCCGCACAAAAAACACCCGCGAGAATTTTTCTGTTTCAGCATCTTTTTTCCTATGAGCACTTTATTATTTACATGATATTCATATGTCTCCTAAAGGTCAAGCATGCTTTATCGATCCAGTTTTTTGGATCTGAGAATAGGGATTGACCCGATTTAATGCGAACTCGTTAAATCGTAGGAGTTATGTTCGTCAAATGAGAAGTTCCCCTCACCAAGCTGGGGATGATCCGGATTTGATGTAATCCGTGGATGGGTTCTCGATAAACCTTAAGAATCGGTATTTGAAGGGTCGGTGCCGTAACAGGCTCGAAAAAAATTAAGGCTGGCGGTTTTTGGGGAAACCGAAAAAAGGAATTTTCAGACGCCGATGTCCGAAAGTAACTCAAAATCACATAATCTTCGAAATGGATGGTTTACTTGAGATAATTTTGCCCATCTTCCCTATCAAAGCACAATTTCCATCCCCTCTTTTGCCACCATAATTTCCAGATCGGATCGATTGGCAAAACGCGCTTGGTAGTACTTTTCGAGTTCAAGCAGTTCCTTATCCGTCCGGAGCGGATCATGATGAAAAAGAATGACTTTTTTTACGTTGGCCTCAAGGGCAGAATCGATGGCGTGTTCAACAAAGGAATGTCCCCAACCTTTTTTTGATGAAAAGTATTCTTGCTTGGTATACTGACAATCGTGAATGAGTATGTCTGCATCGCGATAAAAATTCAGTAATCTTTGATTCTCTTCACGAGCAGCTTCTTCTCCATTACTACTAATAATGGGATCATAATCCAAAGCGTTTACATCCGCAGAAAAAATGTTTCTAAAAGGTTCTGTATCATAGGCGGTACACAGAACTTTGTCTTCAAATTCAAATCGGTACCCGAGACAGAGTAAAGGATGATTCAAGTATTTTGTTTTCAGCGTAATTCCATCACCAAGATCCATCTTGCATTCAGCGAGCTGATGGTACTCGATATCTGCCGTAAGCTCACCGTGTAACACCGGAAAGTATCGATAACGCAGCAGATCACTCATGATTTTCTCGAGAGTATCATCCTCAAACGTTATCGGACCATATACCCTAAGCTTTGTACCTGAAATATATATGGGTCTGAAAAAAGGAAATCCGATGATGTGGTCCCAGTGGGTATGCGTTATAAATATATCTGTGCTTATGGGGCCGTTTTGAAGCTCAGACCATACCAAATGGTTTCCCAACGGATGGATACCTGTCCCGGCATCTATGATGATGAGCCGATTTTTTAGGCCGAACCGGAGTTCCAAACATGGGGTGTTACCTCCAAATTCCACTGTCTTAGGCCCTGGACTTGCAATAGAACCACGTACACCCCAAAAACGAAGCTTCATACTGTCCTCCACATCCGGCAACTCCATAATAGTCGTGTATTCATCTGAATATCTGCTGTTTAGGGGAATTTCTCCAATGTCATGCAAAAGCCCGGCAACGAAGTGTCCCTCCAGGAGTTGGGTATTAACGTTGCAGTTTTTGGGCAACGATTTTGGCAATGACACCGACACCAAGCGAATGTTTCCAGAACATGTCCACATTCAACGCACGAAAGTCTTTGTGCATTCCAAAGGCGCTTAACACTGCAGAGCCGAGAACAAGGTTCTTAACCGTATTCATCGCCAGCATTATGAAGGCCCTGGCCGGAGAGAAAATTTTACGCCTTCGGCAGGTTTATCCGAAAACAGGTCCATTATTTATATAGTCAGGTTATCGGCATCCTGATTAAAAACTTGAACCATTTGATAAGGACATATTGATTTATTGGGGATACAATATATAGTAACGTATTTTAATAAAATACAATATATCCTAATTCGATAAAATTATATATAAATTATATATAATTTTACTTGACATTAACAAATTACAAGTTTATGATATAATTAATAATTGCCTAAAAATATAGACATTAAAAATTTTTATACCATGAGCAAAAATTCCCTAAAAAAAATTCGAGAATCTCTTATGATGAGCAAGGCAGAGCTTGCCAGAAAAGCTCGGATATCTCCCATTACAATCACCAGGATTGAAAATGGGATGCCATGCAGGATGGAAACACAGCGAAAGATAATTTTAGCTTTAGGCTACAAAATTTCCGATAAAAATAAGGTATTTTTCGAATAATATCAAGATTATATCATGTTCTTGCCGGCATGATGTTAAAAGGGGTGTTTCACATAATCATTCCAAAGACCACCAGAAAACAAAAGCAGCGCCAATTAGCGCTGCCTTTGTTTTTAGCCTTTATGCTTATTAATTCTGAACAACTGTTCGGCCGCAATAACGGTGTTAATGCCTACCGAAAATCAAGCCCTCTGTAAAATGTTCTCCGCTTATCGCGAACCTTAAGGTCTTACCAAAAGCGCCTGGCCCGGATAAATGGCATCACCATCGCCCAGCTTGTTAAGAAGACGCACTTTTTGTACCGTCAAACCATATTGACGCCCGATTTGGTATAATGTTTCACCCGACTTAACGATGTGATACCGACTTCCGTCGGTTTTCGGCGAGATGTTTTTAGTTGATGAAGACTTTGGTTTCTGAATCCTGACTTCAGCGATCTGCTGTTGAAGCCGGTCCTGTTCTTTCACGATTTGATTTATTTTTGACGTCAGTGCTGCTTCAGACTGATCCAGGCGCTCCTTGAATTGTTCAACAGCCTGGACCTTTTCCCAAATTTGTGCTTCCCTTTCATCAACTGCATCCTTCGTATTAACCGTTCCTTCAGCGTCCTTTAAACGGTTCTCTAATGCCACAATCCGGTTTTCAAGTTGGACGCTTTGGATTCTTGAAAACAATAAAATCAACAGAATTATCAGAATCAAAAAACCGATGCCAAATTTTATTAACGGTATATTTCGAGGCCTTTTTTGAATATGATTCTCGAATTTTAGGCTCCGATCCTTTCCCCAGATAGAATACTGTTCATTATAATCATTTTCTGGAGGATCTGAAGTAAATGCATCCATTCTGTCATTATCTTTATGTTTCATGGCATAACCTTTAAAACAGCTTGAATTTATCCACTTCTCGTGTTTAAAAACGCATATCAGATTATTGTCATAATATAAAGCATTGTTTCACAATACAAGAAAATTGCTTGAAATTCGCAAAAAATTAAATGAACCGTAGAACTTGCAACTTCAATAATCCATCTATTCTGCGAATTTATATTTGATTGTCCCTATATTACATTGTCTTACCCATAGAATTTTATTGACAAACTTTTTAATTCCTTATAGTTAAACAACTTGTTTTTTTAATGACAGGAATCTGCTTTTTATGAGGTTTCCAACCAAAAATGCTCTTTTTAGAGGAGGATCGAACGATGGCCAACGATGTAATCGGATCGGTTCTGGTCCTAGGGGGAGGCATTGCAGGAATGCAATCCGCTCTGGATCTTGCCAACGCGGGATATTACGTTTATCTCGTAGAAAAATCCCCGTCCATCGGCGGAGTAATGGCCCAGTTGGACAAAACGTTTCCCACCAATGATTGTGCCATGTGAATTATCTCGCCCAAACTGGTCGAGGTCGGCCGGCATCTAAACATTGAAATCATCACATACGCGGATCTGGAATCTGTTGAAGGATCTGCCGGAAACTTCAAAGTAAAAGTAAAAAAACGTGCTCGAAGTATCAACATGGACCTGTGCACCGGCTGTGGTAACTGCGTTGAAAGCTGTCCGGTTACAAACATACCCATGCCCGAAAATCAGTCAAAGTCATTATAAAATCGTCGTATCGATTTCAGCGTGTTTTATCAGGAGGATAAGGATATGAGCCATCCAGTTTTAGCGGAAAGCCTTGAAACAGCGGAATTAGATTATATGGAACTCGACAAGATTATTGAGGAAGATTTTAACAATGACAAAGAAAATCTGATTATGATACTTCAGGAAATTCAGAGGCGCTACAACTATCTTCCGTTACCGGCTTTAACCTATCTTTCTATAAGCATCGGTGTTCCGCTCAGCCAGATCTATGGCGTTGCAACGTTCTACAGTACTTTCAGTCTTGAACCGAGAGGCAGGAACATTATTTCAATCTGCCTTGGCACCGCGTGCCATGTCAGAGGTGGTGAGAGAATACGTGAAAAGCTCGAAAATGTTCTGAATATAGAGGATGGCGAAACCACAGAGGACATGCGGTTTACCCTTGAATCGGTACGCTGTATCGGCTGTTGCAGCTTAGGGCCCGTGGTTAAGATTAATGAAGATATGCATGGTCGCATCGCCTATACCGAAGTAGATAAGATTTTGGAAAAGTATGAATAACAAACAATAGAGGCACGAATGATGAAAATCGAGTCTGCAAAAGATTTAGAGGTTATCAGTGAAAATTACAGCAAGATGCTCTATTATCCGGAAGCGATTAAGGTTAATATTGGTTTAGCTTCGTGTGGCATTGCTGCAGGTGCTCAAGCGTCACTGGAAACGGCTGTAAAAGAATTTCCCGGCAACAATGGCGTTAGCATCAACCAGACCGGCTGTATCGGTTTCTGCGAACAAGAACCGCTGGTTGAAATATTCGAGAAAGGGAAGCCTCGCCTTCTTTATAAGAATATAACGAAAGATAAAATCCTGGATGTAATTCAGGATTATAGAGAAAGCAATTTCAACAAAAAATTGATCCTGGGGCAGATGCAAGATCCTCGTTCAACTCTGGAAGACGACATACAAAATCCCATGTCCGGTGTTATGCCCTTAGAGGGAATCCCTGTTTTAGAAGATATTCCCTTTTTTAATAAACAGGTAAAGATCGCTTTGCGGAATTGTGGTTACATCAATCCGGACAGCATAGAAGAATACATCGCCAGGAAAGGCTATTTGGCCTTTATCCAAGCCCTAAAAGATATGGAACCCAAAGAAATCATCCAGGCGATTAAGGAATCGGGGTTAAGGGGCCGCGGCGGCGGCGGTTTTCCAACAGGCATCAAATGGGAGACGTGTGCCAAGCACAAAGGTGAAAGATATATCATTTGCAATGCCGATGAAGGGGATCCCGGCGCATACATGGACCGAAGCGTTTTGGAAGGCGACCCACACAGCGTTCTTGAAGGCATGTTGATTGCAGCACGAGCCATTGGTTCAAGTCAGGGGTTTTTCTATGTTCGAAATGAATATCCTCTTGCGGTAAAACGACTGGTTAACGCTATCAAGAGTGCGAGAAAATACGGGCTTCTTGGTGAAAATATCGCGGGCTCTGATTTCAGTTTTGACATCAAGATTTCTACCGGAGCCGGCGCTTTCGTCTGCGGAGAATCGACAGCGTTAATGGCTTCTCTGGAAGGAAAGGTGGGCAGGCCCAGAGCCAAGTATATCCATACCGTGGAAAAAGGGTTCAGAGAAAAGCCTTCAAATTTAAACAATGTAGAGACCTATGCCAATGTTCCGGTGATTCTTTTAAAGGGAGCCTCAAATTATGTCAAGATGGGTACAAAGCACAGTAAAGGCACAAAGGTGTTCAGTCTGGTGGGTAAAGTGAAAAATTCCGGCCTGGTGGAAGTTCCCATGGGGATCTCTCTTAAAGAGATTGTTTTTGACATCGGCGACGGTATACCGAAAAAGAAAAAATTCAAGGCTGTTCAAACCGGTGGACCTTCCGGCGGGTGCATCCCCGAGCAATTTTTAGGTCTGGGTGTCGATTTTGACGAATTAATCAAAGTCGGCTCCATAATGGGTTCCGGCGGAATGATTGTCATGGACCAGGATACTTGCATGGTGGATGTGGCCCGGTATTTTCTGGATTTCCTAAAAGAGGAATCCTGTGGTCAATGTAACCCTTGCCGCGAAGGAATTACGGCAATGCTGGATATCCTGACCGATATTTGTGCAGGAAACGGCAAGGAGGGCGACATCGAGCTCTTGGAAGAACTGGGCATGATGATCCAAAAGTTTTCCCTGTGCGGACTGGGAACATCGGCGCCGAATCCGGTCCTGACCACGATCCTTTATTTTCGGGATGAGTATGAGGCCCATATAAAGGATAAAAAATGTCCATCAGGCGTTTGCAAGCCTTTGTACCACTATGAAATCGACGAGGAGGCCTGCAACGGTTGTACGCTTTGCGCCAAACGGTGTCCCGAGGGAGCCATTACAGGCGAAAAGAAAGAACCGCATAATTTAAACGTGGAAAAGTGTATAAAATGCGGCATCTGTTATGATGCCTGCAAGTTTGATGCAATTCTTATTAAATAAAATAAGGATATAATAAGGGTAAAATCCATGATTACGTTCAAGTTAAACGGAAAAAAAGTTCAGGGAGAGGAAGGTCAATTTATCCTTCAAGTTGCCGAAAAATACGGGGTTAAAATTCCGACCCTCTGCCACCATAAGGCTCTTGAGCCGGCAGGGATGTGCCGCTTGTGCACTGTGGAGCTTTTTGACGGTCGCCGCACACGGTTTGTGACCGCTTGCAACTACCCCATTTGGGAAGGCATGGAAGTTAAGACCGATACCGAAACGGTACACGAAGGCCGAAAATTGAACGTAGAATTATTGCTTGCCCGCTGTCCGGATGTACCCATCATCAAGGAGCTTGCCGCCCAATACAACCTTGAAGAAACCCGCTTTAAGATTAAAGACGACACCTGCATCCTTTGTGGTCTGTGTACCCGTATCTGTGGTCGAATGGGCAACAGCGCCATCAGCCTTACCGGCCGCGGCGTGCAAATGAAAGTGGACACTCCTTTTCACATCCAAACCGATGTCTGTATGGCTTGTGGTGCATGCGCTTCCGTCTGCCCTACAGGGCACATTACCATCGATAAGATTAAAGAAAATATCACAAAACATACGGTTAAGAAGATACCTTCAGAGTATGACGCAGGTCTCAAAGGCCGAAAACCCATCTATGTGCCGTATGCCCAGGCAGTGCCCAACACGCCGGCCATCGATCGGAGCAAATGCGTACATTTTAAAACCGGCGGATGCAAAATATGTGCAGATTTTTGTCCGGTTCAAGCCATTGATCATTCCCAAAAGGATGAATTTGTCGAGTTTGACGTGGGGTCCATTGTTCTTGCACCCGGTTTTGACGCGTTCGATCCCAGTCGCTTCGATACGTATGCCTATAGCAGTCTCCCCAATGTGGTCACTTCACTGGAATTTGAACGGATTCTTTCTGCCACCGGCCCGTTTATGGGGCACCTGGTGCGACCGTCGGACCACAAAGAACCCAAAAAAATCGGCTGGCTGCAATGCGTCGGTTCCAGAGACCTCAACCGCTGCGATAATGCCTATTGTTCATCGGTCTGCTGTATGTATGCCATCAAGCAGACGGTGATTGCAACGGAGCACAGCAGCGATCCGCTCGATTGTGCTGTTTTTTATATGGATATGCGAACACACGGTAAAGACTTCGATAAATATTATGAAAATGCCAAAAAGAGCGGCGTAAGGTTTATCCGGTCCCGAATTCATACCATCGATCCGGTACCCGGGTCCGATGATGTTTCGGTTCGCTATATCCAGGAAGACGGGACCATCACGGAAGAAATCTTTGACATGTTTGTCCTGTCCGTGGGCCTTGAAATCAATCAGGATGTTGCAGATCTTGCCGTCCGTCTGGGCATCGATCTGGATAATTATCGGTTTATCGAAACCGATAGTTTCCACCCGGTGGCCACCTCTGTTGATGGGATCTATGCCTGCGGTGTATTCACCGGCCCCAAGGATATTCCTCAGTCGGTCATGGAGGCCAGCGCCTCGGCCTGTGCGGCGACAGAGCACCTGGCATCGGCACGCAACACCCGAACCAAAACCGTTGAGCTGCCCCCGGAAAGGGATGTCAGCGAAGAACCGCCCAAAATCGGCGTATTTGTATGCAACTGCGGTATCAACATCGGCGGTGTGGTGAAAGTGCCGGAGGTTGTAAAATACGCCAAAACCCTGCCGAACGTCGTATATGCGGAAGAGAACCTCTTTAGCTGCAGCCAGGATACCCAGGAAAAGATGACGGACATCATCACACAACAGGGCCTCAACCGCGTGATCGTAGCGGCATGCACACCCAAGACACACGAGCCGCTGTTTCAGGAAACCCTGATCAATGCGGGTTTGAACAAATATTTATTTGAGATGGCCAACATTCGGAATCATGACTCCTGGGTTCATGCCAACGACCCGGATGCGGCCACTGAAAAGGCCAAGGACCTCGTTCGAATGGCCGTGGCAAAAACAAATCTCTTGACCCCCTTAATGCAGACCGATCTCCCAGTATCACATTCAGCGATGGTTATCGGCGGCGGGATTGCCGGCATGACAGCCGCCGTTTCCCTGGCACATCAGGGATATCCGGTAGATCTCGTTGAAAAATCAGACAAATTGGGTGGTAACGCCCTGATGCTGGGCAAAACCCATAAAAATGAAGACATCGGAACTTTTGTTAAAGGGCTTATAAACGCCGTGGAGTCGGACGACCGAATCACCTTACATGCCGGGGCAACGATCGGCAAGGTTGACGGTTTTGTCGGCAATTTCAAAACAGAGCTTAGAAACGGAGATTCGACAAAAACCATTGAACACGGAGTGGCCGTTATCGCCACCGGCGCGAAAGAATATAAACCTGATGAATACCTTTACGGAAAACATGAAGCCGTGATGACCCACCTGGAGCTCGACGAACTGTTCAGAAAAAACGATCCCAGAATCGAGCAGGCCCAAAATGTCGTTTTTATCCAATGTGTCGGATCCAGAGATGAAGAACGCCCGTATTGTTCAAAGGTATGTTGCACCCATTCCGTCAAAAACGCTCTTGACTTTAAGAAGAAAAACCCGGAAGTTAATGTTTCAATTCTCTACAGGGATCTTCGAACCTATGGAAAAAGAGAAGACCTCTATCGCGAAGCAAGAAACGCAGGCGTGCTCTTTTTTACGTATTCCAAGGATAAAAAGCCTGAGGTAAAATCGGACGGCGACCGGGTCATTGTTGAGTTTACAGACCGGATCCTTAACCATAAATTGTCGATAAGAGCCGATATCCTCTGTCTGGCATCGGCAATTGTCTCTCACTGGGACCATTCGTTGGCCCAGCTTTTTAAGGTGCCTCTGGATTCGAACGGATGGCTTTTGGAAGCGCATCAAAAATTAAGGCCGGTCGACTTTGCCAACGACGGTATTTTTATGTGCGGTATGGCCCATTATCCAAAGCCTATCGAAGAAAGTATCGCCCAGGCACAAGCTGCTGCGGCCAGAGCCGCAACCGTCCTGGCATTGGAAACCATTAAAGTAGGCGGCATTATTTCAGCTATTCGGGCGGAACTGTGTTCGGGCTGCCTGGGATGCATCAATGTCTGCCCTTACGGTGCCATTAGCTTTGATAACCAAAAATTTGTGGCTGAAGTAAACCCGGCTCTTTGTAAAGGATGCGGTGCCTGTGCAGCAGTATGTCCTTCCGAGGCACCAGCGCTGATGGGCTTCAACAACCATCAACTTTATGCCCAGATCAAAAGCGCATTGAGCGCTTAAGCCACTGGAAAGGAGAATAATGTGAACGAAGATAAATTTGAGCCTAAAATCATCGCTTTTATGTGTAACTGGTGTGCATATGGGGCGGCTGATCTGGCAGGTGTGAGCCGTCTGGCATACCCACCCAATATTCGTCCCATCCGAGTGATGTGTTCGGCAACGGTATCCCCGCATCACATTTTGCGTGCTTTTCAAAGTGGGGCCGACGGCGTCCTTGTGGGCGGGTGACATGTCGGCGACTGCCATTACCTGTACGGTAATTACATGACGATCAAACGGATGACCTTTCTACAGGAACTTTTGGCGTTTATGGGATTGGAAGGCCGGTTGCACCTGGACTGGATATCCTCGGCCGAAGCTCAGAAGTTTGTACAGGTCGTCACCAATTTCACGAATAAAATAAAATCATTGGGCCCAAGCCCTCTGTCCGGCGGCTTTGACATGTCCGCCATTATGAGTTCGTGCGAAGCGGTTCAGGGTACTGCAAACGTAGTGGGAGGATGACATGCAAGAACAAGTGAGAGAGTGGCTTGAACAGGGCAAGGTGGATATATTTTTAGGGTATAAAATGATTCAGGGTCATCCGCTGCCCTATTGCTTCACCAAGGAGAATCTGGATGACATCAGCGATCTGATTGTCGGGAAGGCCCGGTATTCACTTGAAAAAATGGCCACAAAAATCGCGGCGGAACATAAAGAACTGAAAATAGGACTTTTAACGCGGGATTGTAATCAACGGGCTTTGAATGTTCTTTATATTTGGAACCAGTTGAACCCTGAAAACATTAAAACCATCGGGGTCAACTGCTGCCCGTCCAAACTCAAGGAACACGGAGACTGCTCTTATCTGGAACCGGAACATGCCCCGCCGGTCAAGAAGATGATCGGCATTGACAACAACATGGACGTTAAAATAGCGGAAGAATTCAGCCAGGAAGAGAGATTTTCACGGTGGATGTATGAACTTCAGAAATGCATCAAGTGTTTTGGCTGCCGCGACATTTGTCCGGTATGCTTTTGCAAGGAATGCGGTCTTGAACATCCCGACCTGATCGCTACGGGCAGTATTCCGCCGGAAATTCCGATTTTCCATCTGGTTCGGGCGGTTCATATGGCGGGTCGCTGCATTGATTGCGGTCTGTGCGAGGATGCCTGCCCGGTTGACATCCCTTTGCGTCTGCTCTACCGGAAAGTCAATGGAATCGTGTCCGATGTATTTGATTACACCACCGGAACCAGTGCGGATCAGTCACCGTTTAACATGCTGGGAGAAGAGGTCACCCTGAAACCCAAACCCATTTAAACCTAAACCCATTTTAAGACACACGATTGAAGACTTGATGGCCTTCATCCCTTATTATTCAGAGCCATCAATATTCAATCCAAAATCTTCAATAATATAAGGAGCGATTCGAATGGATTTCAAACTCATTCCTTCAACATGTTCATATTGCGGTACCGGCTGCGGTGTTCTTTTCCAGGTGATGGACGGTCGGCTTGTGGACACTCTGCCCATGAAAACCCACCCGGTAAATGAGGGCAAATTGTGCATCAAGGGCTGGAATCTCCACGAACATGTGGTCAGCGACAAGCGCTTGATGTCACCCATGCTGAAGAAAAACGGCCAGTTGCAAGAAGCTTCCTGGGATGACGCCATCCAGAATGCCGCCGAAAAACTAAAGGCCATTATTGAGGCGAACGGTCCTGACAGCGTCGGCGTACTTGCTTCTGCTAAAATTACCAATGAAGAAAATTACCTGGTTCAAAAATTTGCCAGAGCAGCGATCGGAACCAATAATGTGGATCACTGCGCCCGGCTCTGACATTCTTCCACTGTGGTCGGTCTGGCCGCAGCATTTGGAAGTGGCGCCATGACCAATTCCATCGCCGAAATTGAAGATTCGGCCTGTATTTTTATTATCGGTTCGAACACATCCGCATGCCATCCGCTGATTGCCCGGCGTGTCTTTAGGGCCAAGGAAAAAGGAGCCAAACTGATTGTGGCCGATCCCAGAAATATCCAGTTGGCCCGTTTTGCAGATGTTGCCGTTACCCAGAGACTTGGCAGTGATGTGGCGCTGTTAAACGGCATGATGCATATTATTATAAAGAACGGCTGGCACAAAAAAACCTACATTGAAAATAGAACGGAAGGGTTTGAAGATTTTAAGGCAGTCGTCGATTCGTATACACCGGACAAGGTTGAAAACATCACGGGTGTGGCGAAAAGCGATCTTGAAAAAATGGCCGAGCTTTATGCCACCAATTCCCCGGCGGCATTGCTCTATGCCATGGGGATTACCCAGCACACCACAGGCGTGGACAATGTCAAGTCCTGCTGTAATCTGGCCATGCTTTGCGGGAATGTGGGTGTAAAAAGCGGCGGTGTGAATCCCTTGAGAGGCCAGAACAATGTTCAGGGCGCCTGTGATATGGGCGGCTTGCCCAATGTTTTTCCGGCCTATCAGCCGGTAGCGGTTGAGGCCAACAATGAAAAATTTGCCAAAGCCTGGGGCAAAGCATTGCCCGGCAAGATTGGCTACACGATCACCGATATGGTTCGGGCCATGATCGACGGCAAACTCAAAGCGCTGTACGTGGTCGGCGAGAATCCGATGCTGAGCGATCCTGATCAAAACCACCTTTTAAAGGCTCTGGAAAAACTTGACCTGCTGATTTGTCAGGACATTTTTCTCACCGAAACCGCAGAAAAAGCGGATGTGGTTTTTGCTGCGGTTTCGGTGGCCGAAAAGGACGGAACGTTTACCAATACCGAACGCCGCTGTATGAAGGTGAATAAAGCCATTGATCCCATCGGAAATGCAATGGACGACTGGCAAATCATCTCTAAGCTGTCCACCGCCATGGGCTACGAGATGAATTATGCAAATCCAGAAGCCATCTTCAAGGAAATCGCTACCGTAACTCCGAGTTACGCCGGCATGACGTACGAAAGGCTGGGACTGAACGGATTGCAGTGGCCCTGCCCGAACGCCGAGCATCCGGGAACCCAGTTTTTACATGCCGCGCAATTTACCAGAGGCAAAGGCCTTTTTCATGCCATCGAGTATCTCGATCCGGCCGAGATGCCCGACGATGAGTATCCCTACTTTCTGACCACCGGTCGCATGTTTGCCCATTACCATACCGGTACGATGACCCGAGCTTCTGGGCATCTTGATACCGAGCAAAAAACCGGATATGTAGAAATTCATCCTGAAGATGCCGCGAACCTGTCGGTGAACGAAGGGGACACCGTCAAGCTGGCTACCCGCAGGGGCGAAATTGAGGTGCCGGCCAGGATAAGCAACAAGGTAAAACCGGGTCTGTTGTTTGTACCGTTTCATTTTGCCGAAAATTCGGCCAATGTTTTAACGAATTCGGCTTTTGATCCTACTGCCAAAATCCCCGAATTTAAAGTCTGTGCGGTAAAAATCGAAAAAGCAGCATAATTCCGACAAGTAGTTCATTTTTTAAAAATAAAAGGCCTATGAAAAACAGCATAATTTTCATTGGCCTTTTTTTATGACGTAATGAAATCGTTCTATGATCTTATGTGTCGAACGTATCCCCGGCTTTCAATCCCTTTTCGGCTGCAAATTCGGCTGCAGCTACTTTTCCGCCTTTTACCGGCCGGACCTTGCCCACAACGAGACGTCCCTCTGACAGGGCCACATGAAATCCCTTATCATCTACTTTCAGTATGGTCCCCGGAGCTTCAGCCGCTGCTTCCTTGATTCGTCTCGCGCCATAAAAACGAACCTTTTCACCCTTTAACAAAGCAAAAGCGCCGGGTTGAGGATCACAGCCTCGAACCAGATTGTAAAGTTCATCTGCCGGCTTGTTCCAATCGATACCCGCTACCCGATCATCACATGGGGGTTCGTATGTTGCACCGGCTTCGTCCTGAGGAATTTTGGGCGCATTTCCCGCCTTGATAAGATCAATGGATTCCAGAATGGCATCAACTCCCATAGGGAAAAGATGGTTAAAATAGACCGAACCTGTGGTATCATTCGGGCCGATGTTGACCTCCTTTTGAAGGAGAATCTTTCCTGTGTCGATGCCGCCGTCCGGCCAGAAGATGCTCAACCCGGTTTTGCTGTCCCCCATGATTACGGCCCAGTTGATGGCACTTGCGCCCCGATGCCGCGGCAAAAGGGAAGGATGATAGTTGATGGTGCCCTGGGTAGGAACATCAAAAAATCGTTCCGGGATTATATCCGTGACAAACGCCATAACCGTAAGATCCGGGTTCAGGGCCGTGTATTCGGCAAAATCGGCATCATCCTTATATGTTTTAGGCTGAAAAACGTCAATGTTTCTGAGTATTGCCGCGTCTTTAAGTGGATCGGTCCGCCCGCCAGGTCTGTCCGGCGGCGCATAGACCGCCACGACGTTTTCGTTTCTTTCCAATAAACGTTCCAATACCTTTGCTCCAAATGCCGCCTGACCAATCAGTACGATACGCATGTTTCACCTCCTGGGATTACGGGGTAATAAGTTATAAAGAATGCTGTGCCTTTATCTATAATCACCAATGAAAGATCTAATATGAAAAAATGGGCTTAAGGAATCACTCATGTCGAACCTTTGAAAAAGGCTTGATACGATCTTTAACATCCAAATATTCAATCACGTATTTTATCTGTTCTATCGTTGTGCCTGGACGCATCAAAATACCGTGGGTTACCGATTTGGAGCGCAGCAGTTCTTTGCGTGTCGTGAGTATGATTCGATTTTCCTTTTCAGATATTCTTATGATATCTTTTGTGGTGTAATACGGATTGAAATCGACATCAAATCCCAACATCCGCATCGGTTTAACCATATTATTCAGACAAAGATCCGCTATAAATTGAATTCGTCGAAGCGGCACCTTTCTGAGCAGCGTCACATTTTGAATGTTGAGGAGCTCGAAAACAGGATACACACTGACACGATCACCATCTTGAAGAATGTAATTAAAATCGACCGGTTTTCCGTTGATCAAAACAAGGTCAACTTTAGATGGCGAAACCCCGAAATTTTCAATGATATTTTCAATCGAGCTTTTTTCGCTGAACTCGGCTTCAAAGTCTTTCTTTTTCCTATGCTCGGGTAAAAAATCATTGAGTTCTTCATAAAATCGAAATTTTCCTTTTGGCATCGTCTATGGCTACCTGCTTTATTCTCCGTATTACTTTATAGCTTTGAAATATATTACGCTCCAACCGTCTATTTGAGAGCAGAAATAATGGCTTTCATAAAATCCGGAAGATCATCCGGTGTTCGACTGGTGATAAGATTCCCGTCTACGACCACGGATTCATCCATCCACAG